>DTSF01000192.1 GCA_012965485.1 Dehalococcoidia bacterium | reverse complement strand
GTCGGAGCGTTTAGGGGAAGTAAAGGGGACTATTCCTTTGTCTTCCATTATGAATGAGGGGAAAAGGTCTCCCGATATAATAATGTCTTTCAATTGGGACTCCACTGACAACGTTAACGGATACTCAGGCCATGTGTTTTCAACCGGCGGTGCAAAAAATCTTGGACAGCACGGTTCCATGAGTCTTCATGAGATGAACAATACCCTGATATGCTGCGGACCTACATTTCTAGAAAGTGAAAAAATATTATCACCGTCAGGCAATATAGATATTTTACCGACTATTCTTACAATACTGGGACAAGATATACCTGATCATGTAGAAGGAAGAGTATTGGAAGAGAGTTTCAGGGAGACAAATTCGGAGGTGATATCAGTTGCGCACAAATACGATGCCTCGCTGACAACCAATCAGGCTACCTATTTTCAGGAGATTACAGTATCTTTCGTGGGTGACAGTAAATATATTGATGAAGGTAATTCTTGGTTAGGAAAGTGAGAAATATGTATGTCAATCAATAACCCAATCACCTTGGAACAATTCATTTGGGATTCAGATCCTACTGACAAGGACAATAATTTCAAAAACGATGTTGCCCTGTACACTCAGGAGGACCCGCTCCCTACAGTAAAACGGTTAAGTCAAAGTCTTGATATACCAATGGGATCTATTGTTAGATATGTCCTTTGTAAATGGGCGATGTCAGGTAGTGAGTCTTTATTAGATGTAGGACCGGACATGGTGAAGAAAATCTCCGATATTTTTGATTTAGCTGAGTCCGTGGGAACTGATAAGGAAAAACTCAAAGCGTACGGATCGGTAAAGGAAATTATGAGCTGGATGAAGGTGCCTCTCGATGACCCTAATTATAGAAACTAGGGTGGAGGCATCTTCATCCTAAGACTAGCTGATGCCGAGTTCAGCTCGTAGATCCGATATTGTCTGTCCCCTACTTCGTGATGTCCTTCTTTCTCTCATTCCTATAGGTAGGTTTTCAACCTCAGCAGGAACCTTTATGGCTACAAAAACCGGGCCATCTTGATTCATAATTTCATCTAGGCTGGTAGAAAATTCCTCCAGGTCATCGAAATTATATGTGGCGGCGTAGCCTGACCCGGCAGCTATTACCGAATAGTCGATTTCTTCTGAGTTAGGTACCGGTTGGCCACCAGTGGTCGCGTAACATTCGTTGTCCAAAAGGAAATGAACAAAATTCGTAGGTTTTTTACCAGCTATTGAGGCCAGTACACCGAGGTTCATCAGCAATGCTCCTTCGGTATCAAAATGAACCACCTTTTCGTTTGGAAGGCCCAAGGCCAAACCAAATATCGCTGCGGTGGACTGACCCATTGCTCCACCCATAGAAATATCTCTATTTTGGTTGGTGGTTACATCAGCCCAATGTCTTCCAGACGTGCCTTGGACCGACACTATTGCATTACCCCTGTGTTCTTGAAATGCTTCAAATACTTCTTTTGATTCAATCATTTTTCACTCCTAATGATTTAGGACCCGATTATCTATTAAACCCGTGATATTCATCTCCAATTAGAACGACCACAGGTCTTTTAGTTTTGAGAGCTTCGTTATAAGCCTCAGTTATTCGATCTCCATCTTCGTCAGTTTCAACCAAATAATAATTTAAGTGGAAGGCGTTAAGAAATGGTTCAGTATAAATGGCAGCAGTGTCTGGTGTGTGTCCCTTTCGGGTCCACCCACGATACCCAACGACCATCAAAAGAGGAAAACCTGTGTCCAACGCCATTCCTCTGATGGAATCTCCGGATTCCATCATGCCGGTATTTTGGATAAGAACTACTGGCACCTTACCCGCCACATTGAGTCCCAAGGCGACAGCCATTGATTCTCCCTCCCTGGATACAGGTACTACTTCCAACCAATCTTCTTTCGACATCAATTCATATAGATAATTTGTTTCACTATCAGGGATAGTAATGATATGTGTAACACCGATACTTTTGAACTGTGCTATGAGAGTTTCAGGTCGCAGTATCTGTAATTGCTGTTCCACCATTGCCTCTATACCTCCATTTTGTTTTATTTGCCTCTTTTTATCGAGCGATAGTATAACTGACTGAAACTGCCATGTCTTCCGATAACGTATATTTTTAGAGTTATTATTTGACAGCCTGTCTCAATCACCGAATTAAGAGGTACAAATGTTTTGCGATTCCGGCCAATTTAAAAAGTAATTGGAACTGCCCAGAGACGATAGAACCCATGCTTTAGAATTGTTGACGGGAATTACAGCGACCCATGTTGGATCCGGTGGTGTTGCAGGTTCTGGAGGTGCTGTTATGTTGGGATTAGAAGGTGGTCATAATACAGTATTAGAGGATTTTGCATTGGTGGAATCCATAAAGGGTGAGCCTCAATTCAATTCTTCTAGATTGGTTCCATATGTTCGTGAACCTGAAACCTCGCCTTCTAAAAGATAGATTAAATATACTTGACCGGTTTGTTTATTCATTACACAATCTTAATTCATGAATTGCGGTTAAATTACTACCAGTATTTCTGAGTTTGGATATATCGGTTTTGTAATTGTCGGGATCTGAATTGGAGTCTATGAAATTAACTGAATCGCCTACCCTATTCTCACCATTTAAATGGCGCCACGCTATATTTTATGGATGGTGGTTGGTTGTTATAACCATTTTTTTAAATGCTGCGACAGGGTCCCCTGTTTTTGGTGGAGTAGGTGTATGG
>DTSF01000191.1 GCA_012965485.1 Dehalococcoidia bacterium | reverse complement strand
CGCCAAAACGTGAGGCATATACGTACAGCCGTTCTGATCTAGGACTGCCGGTTCCTCCGGCGCCTCCCATTCTTTTTCCGGAAAGCCAGCAGTGACCTGCACAAAGATGTTGGCCATGGTATTGCCCTCACCCAGGACCAATGCCTCCGAACGTCCCGGGTATTTCTCCGGATTTTCAGCGTGTTTCATCACACAGATCTTCTCAATGGTCATGTCGAACTTCTTCATTCTGGGTATTTTACCCTCGTAAGTCACAGACCCCGTGATGATACCCCCGGCATAAGAAGAACTACACACAAAAATTACAGTCAAAACAGTTGACCTGAATCTAGAAATCATCTCTCCTCCTCTATTTTTAATATAAGTTAGTTATAATGATAAATATTGTCAATGACCGGCATGCATTGTTATTTCGTTTGTTGTGAGTCCTGTAGGTGTGTCAGGACTGTTAAATTCCTCTGCAACAGTTTGATTGTAATAACCTACAGTTGCCAAAGGGCTGTCATAGGCCATACCGGTTGTCTCAAAAACACCGACAAAGTAAGTACCCTCAGCTACTTCCTGAAAGGTCACAGTGGTGGGTCCATCGAAGGTTCCTGGTGGAGCCAGAGGGAACATTGCCCAGCCAGAGGGTCCTTCAATGAGGGTCGCTGTATCCCATGTGGTGCCTGTCCACAGATAAGCCATTATCATCGCAGCATCTGATTGCGTTTCATAGTCATTGAAATCAACAGTAAGTTGAATAGCACCAGAGACTATTGCTTCACATTCGTTTCCGGGTTCAACGCACAAACCACACACATCTAAGTTGGCAGTCCCATTACATACTCCAGCGCAATCCAGAACTGCATTACCACCTGGTACACCGGCACAATCCTTGGATATTGCGACCAGCATGATATCATATTCATCATTTGCCTCACTTAGGTTCAGTGGTGAGGGCTCAGTATCACTATTGTAAGTTGTGTCAACATTTGCATTATAATACCCAACCAGTTGAAGTGCCGTGTCGCCTGAAGTATAGTTCATGTTGAATGTCTCAAATACACTAACATAGTATTTCCCTTCAGGGAGATTAAAGGTAACCGAATATTCTCCATGAATCTCAGCGGTCGTATTTATCCCAAACATTTTATTCTGTACCTCACCCACGGTTGGCAATCCCAATGAGTCCGGTGCAGCCGCTGCTTCCCAGGTCGCACCTTCCCAGACATAGGCCATAATCATGGTTGCGTTTTCCCCCGCCATATAATCCTCAAAGGTAACATCCAGCTCAATATGTCCAGCAACATTTCCTTCTACCATATCCTGATGGAGACAGGTGGTAAAAAGTAAACCTGCAATCAAAGGGATGAGAAAAACTGCTGTGCGTTTCATCGTGTTGCCCTTTTCATTTTGTCATCCGGCAAGTTGAACATAATACTATTTCAGAAATGTTATCTTTTGGGTCATAAATCCACCTGCAAATTCCATCCTGATAAAGTAGATACCGGCTGGAAGTAATTCACCGGTATTATTGGTGCCATCCCAATTGAGAGAGTGTCCACCTTTCTTTTTGTATCCGTCTACCAGGGAAGACAGCTTCTGTCCCAGGATGTTGAAAACGGAAAGGGATATCATACCGCCCACCGGAACGACATAATCGATCCTTGTGCTCGGGTTGAATGGGTTTGGGTAACTGGATAACAAGGTATAATTCTCAGCATTAAAATGCGGTTCTCCATAGATTTCCAAAACTTCTGCCGGGGCTACCATGGTTTCCAGATTTACCGTATTTACACCGTCAACCGCTACCTCCCCTGGTTCCGTGAGACTATTGTTACCATTAACACTTGAATTGTAATAACCAACTATATCGACAGCAGTTGAGTTATCCATCCCAGTTGTTTCGAAAACACCCACGTAGTAAGTACCACTTGCAAGTTCATCCCAGGAAACACTGTACGTTCCGTTAAATGTACCTGGTGGTGCCAAGGGAAACATCGCCCAGCCGTCAGCACCTTCAACCAGGGTAGCCGTATCCCAACTGTCACCAACCCAGATATAGGCCATAATCATGTAAACATCTGATTGCGTTTCATAGTTGTTGAATTCAACAGTCAGATTTATAATGCCAGTCTGGCTCAGCGACAGGCTCATAAAACACATGACTGCTAATACTTTTTTCATAATACTTTTCTTCATAAATAATCTCCTTATTTGCCCTTTTTTTAAAACTGCCTAATAAATGTTCCTTTTATCAGGTCTATCACCCGATTACCTGCGTAAAAATTACCGCGGCGCATTGTTTCCGGGATCGATAAACTCATGCATCAGGAAATTGACCAGGTCCCAGGTTTGATCTTCAGTTAAAGTTCCTTCTATCGCTGGCATGGCACTGCCGGTTAAACCCGTTGCTAATGTGCGGTAGATATCTTCCGCTTTTGAACCTCCAATATACAACCAGGGTTTGGACAGATCGGGCGGAACAATTTTATTATCCCAGGCGTCTTTCAGTGTTTTTGTACTGGGTCCATCAGCACGTCCGCTCATTCCATGGCATTTTGTGCATTCAATATCTATAAACCATTGTTTGCCAGCAAGAATACTTTCTCTTGTGCTTTCTTTTCGGGGTGGAACAGGAACCACTTTTGCCCGGGCCTGTCTTGCGAATTTCTTGGGTGCGAACGTTTTTAAATAGGCGATGACAGCATGTTTACTATCCGGTGGAAGATGGGACCAGGTGGGCATGGCATTGT
>DTSF01000190.1:1797-2749 GCA_012965485.1 Dehalococcoidia bacterium | reverse complement strand
CACTTAAAACTAAGAAATCGCAGTCGTGTTTTTCAAACCACGCACGCACTTTCTTAGGAGTTTCATCTCCATCTGACTTAGTAGTGTGCGTGTGAAGATTACCTTTGAACCATTCTTTAGTACCATTTAAAATCCTTTTTAGTAAGTATGTGTTTCTAATTTTCAGACATCCCAATTATATGTTTTACTAACAATGATCTAAAGGATACCGAAAATTCCCTTTCCCATATTGTCATTGAAATCGTGTATATTTGCATAAAATTGAGAAGAATGATTAAAGCGTGGAGTCGTGACTATGCCGTTTGGTGGAAATGATTGGTTGGATTTGACTACTGAGGAGACCCTGGAACCAGATTTGCCAATATGTGATCCTCATCACCATTTTTGGGATCACAGGTCAGAAAGAATCCCTTATCAAGAGTATTTGTTGCCCCAGTTGGTTGAGGATATAACCAGCGGGCATGATGTAACGTCTACGGTATTTATTGAAGCTCGTTCTATGTATCGCCAGAATGCACCTGACCATATGAAACCTATAGGTGAGGTGGAATTTGTCCAAGGTTTGGCGGCGGCAAGTGCTAGCGGTATATACGGGGATAGTAGAGCCGCCGCCGCTATCGTGGGGCATGCGAATCTTAACCTCGGCAGTGAGGTGAGGGAAGTGCTGGAGGCCTTAAAGGAGGCCAGCCCAAATAGGTTTAGGGGTATAAGACATTCCGTTACCTGGGATCCGCATCCTGAAATCGAAAATACAGCTCTTCATAAAAGTGAAGGGCAGATGGTCACTAAGAATTTTCAGGATGGAGCCAAAATTTTGGCTGAAATGGGCCTTACCTTTGAAGCTTGGATGTACTCTCACCAACTTGGGGAGTTAGTTAATTTGGCTAAAACGGTTCCTAACCTGAAAATAATACTTAACCATGTCGGCGGGCTAGTCCTCGATGGTCCATAT
>DTSF01000190.1:0-1725 GCA_012965485.1 Dehalococcoidia bacterium | reverse complement strand
GTTGTTAAACTTGGCGGTATAGGTATGCCACGGACGGGATTCGACTGGCATCTCAGACAAAAACCTATTGGTTCAGAGGAACTAGCTAGCCAGATGGAGCCACTTTTGAGTTATTGCATTGAACAGTTTGGGCCTGAGAGAGGTATGTTTGAGAGCAATTTTCCCGTAGACAAGGTATCTTATTCGTATAACATTTTGTACAACGCCTTTAAAATCTTTTCCAGGGATTATTCTGCTACTGAACGTGCTTTAATGTTTCGTGATAACGCGATAGATATATATAGCGTTGATGAGAGTTTATAGAGAAGGAAAGGGATTCCTTCTCTGAAGTGTTGAAGTTACTATCAAACTTACCAGGCCAACCGCAGCAATAGAGGATGTGGTAAGTAATACTGTATCGTAATTCCATCGATCAGCTATGCTGCCTGCTATTCCAGGGGCGAAAGCTGACCCCCATACGCTCCCTATGCCGACCATTGAAGATAATAGACCGAAGTTTACTCTGCCGAGTAGGTCTGCAGTAATAATTGGCCGGACAATGCTGAATAAGCCATAGGGCCCTCCTTGGAACATTACAAAAACTACAACAAATATTAAGGAAGTCCCACCTAAAACTAAAGCAAGACTAGATAGGCATAGAAAAATCAGGCTTGTGAGACACACTGCCATCATCGGTATATTTTTTTTGGCAAACGATTCTGTTGCAAAAAGAATAAGTCGGGCAATTACTTGCATCGGGCCTATACACGAAGCAAAAAATACAGTGGAAGTAGGTGAAATATCTCGACTCCCCAGTAGAGGGAAAATCTGACTGACTATCATTCCTTGATTTGAAGACATTGCGGCAAAAGTCACTAGCAACCCCCAGAAGACAGGGCTAGATAATGTAGGTTTGATGACCCCTATCACTGGAGAGGCTGCTTTTTCCCCAGAATCGGTTGTGATATCCAATCTGATAGATGTTCCGTACCAAAACAGAGGGGCTGAGATCAGAAAAAGTATCCCCGACAGAAGGTAAATCGTAATTTCCCAGCTGTAAAGTTCGGAAACGAAGGTACATATAAGATATGAGATTGTGCTGGCAAACCCCGCCATAAGAGTAATCATGATAATGCTGTTCTTTGCATCTCCCTGAAATGTACGAGTCAGATACGAAAAACATGGTTCATAGAGACATCCAGCCAGAGTGCATCCAATCAAAAGCCAAATCAAATAAAATTGCCAGATTGCGGTAACAGTGGGCAGGAGTGCAAGCAAAAAAGCTCCTATTACCACGCTAAACGTCATAAGTTTTCGAGAGTGCCCACTATCTATAATTCGCCCTGCAAACATTCCGGTTATAGCAGATGTTATAAGAGCCAGTGTGAAACCAATGGATAATTGGGAGATACTCCATCCAAACGATTCTTTCCACCTTAACAACAAAGCTGGGAAGACATAGAAAAGACAGGCCCAAGAAAGAGTCTCAGCCACTGCCAGTGACCATAATTTATTGTTACGCCATGGCCGGCTATTTTTATTTACCATTGGGTCCTGCCATGAGTTAGATATCGGCTATGGTAGCCTTTCTCTTGTGAGAACCATATATGTGCCATAGGATAAGTGCCCCGACACCTCTAAAGGGTCTCCACGGTTCACCCATGGTTTCCATGGTTTTCACATCTGGCCTCATGTCAAGAGATTTAAGTATTTTCATTCCTTCTTGGAGCGCTATGTCAGCTACTG
>DTSF01000189.1:9238-9932 GCA_012965485.1 Dehalococcoidia bacterium | reverse complement strand
ATGGCGGTGGGCTTCTTTCTTCACCGAAGGTGAAGTATTTCTACCTCTTCAATGCCATTGAAGCGCTCTCCCAGATGAGCTACAGCCCCACATAATGGTGAATGGATATTATACAGGTTTTTCGTTCCTGTATAAGGTGTATTGTGGGTGTTTGGGGTTGAAGGAAAAGGTAATGCGAGACTCTCGTTATTTTGGGGAGTGGTTGCAAAAGTGGTTGCAGAAAGTTCCTCATATCTAGCTTTAATGTCTGAGTTCCACGGTCTTCTCCCATTAATCATTTGGCTCAGATAAGGGTGAGAGACTCCCAATATTTTTACTTGTTTTCTAAGACTTATTTTGTCCTCCTGTAGTTCCTGTTGCTCGTGCATCCCATTTTGATGACTCAACTTGAAGTTCCAGGGAAGTAGCGTTTAACCCTTTTTCCTGACGCCACGTTAATTAATGTCTCTTGTTCAGCCTCCACAAACTTTTTGATAAATTCCTTAGCTTTGTTTCTACTGAAGGTAGGGTGCTTTATTTGCTGGAGTCTCCATGCCCACTTTGCCATGCGAGGTGTTAAGTCCAAGTTGTGCTGTACGGAGTATTCCTCCACCAATCGCATCACTTCCTCGTATTCGTCCCAGCCAACGTGGATAAGCCAAAAGACGAACCCCCTTGTGCCAACAGCTGTGATATTACGTGCGAGTTATTGTAC
>DTSF01000189.1:2880-9228 GCA_012965485.1 Dehalococcoidia bacterium | reverse complement strand
GCGAAAAAGTTTTAGCTGATGTCGCTGCATTAAAAGAACAAATAGAAGGAATACACGAAATCCTTGAAGCTCTTTTAAGCGAAAAAAGCTCAAATTCTGACGCAGAAGAGAAAATTTCTTTTGCCCATTTCTGTTAAATCCTTACTCAGGAAATATAGTAACGGATTTTGTAGTTTAGTAAAACACACAAAATTGTGGAAATATGTACACAAGGATGAATAATGTCGAAAAAAAAGTCGCTTGAATGGTTTGGTGTTCTAACTGCTATTGCCTATTCAATGCTTGTTGCTTCAAACACTGGAAATGAGGTACTTGCCTTTACTCTTCTGTTCATTTCTGCGATTTCAATCGGCGTGTGGGCTTTTTCCTTCAGGCATTACGGAATGTTGCTCCTTCAGTTTTTTTACGGAACCGCTGGTTTAATAGGGGTCATTAGATGGCTCTAAAGACGAGTGGCTTGTATATGAATCCTCTTCTACGGTAGCAAATAACGATACTCACCAAGAGGAAGATGGCACCATCATACCCAGAAAAATCTGTTAGCTAATCTAGTACGTTAATAGCCTCCTCAAGGTGTTCAGCCTTAACAGATAGGTATGAGATTCTTTTAAGTAATCCCTATATTACTTTTACCAATATAACTACTTGCAGCACTATCATCACAAGAGGAAGTAAAGTTCTAACCAGCTCCATCGTGTGATTATATTCATCCAATTTTTTTTCATTACTGCGTCCAAAATTTAATAAGCAAAAATTGTAGGTCAGGGATAATGAAAAAGAAAGAGTATTTTCACTTAGTATGGGTAGTTACTCCAGCGGCTGGATAGCATCCTCCAGATGGTGTTCAACCCCATGGGTGGCGATAGGCTCGCTAAGTAGAGTTGGTGAGGGACGAACCCCCTTCAATACCAAGAACTATCTAATCGTCTTCGTCAGGGAATTGTTTTCTGTTCCATTCTTGCCGGATTTCTTCCATTGATTTTTCTCTACGTTTGCGTTCTTTTGAATAAGGACTATCCGGGTCACTACCAGTTACCCAAGCCAATCCACATCCGCACAAAAAACCAGCAAAAGGTAAAGCGAAAAGTCCTAGTAGACTTCTATCCACAACAAAAACCCATATGCCCAAGATAATCCCTACTAAAGTTCCACCAATTGTTTTTATCAAGCCTGTTGGCCTGGGATTTTCTCTATTAATGAGGTTTGATCCAAGAGAATCTGGAGGTGTGATTGCAGGTTTTCTAGCCTGCTCAAGAGATGAACTCCCAGAACCATCAGCAACACTTGCCGGCTGTTCTTCGGCCGCGTTTGCCAGAGCCATAATTTCGCGAAGCGTCAATGGATTCTCTTCAGTTGGCTTTCTTAATCCAAAGGGATGAGGCTCATTTAACTGCCCCTTATCACAGAAGGTACAGCGGTCCCCTCCGTGGTAACGCTCATGATGTCCGCACCAACATCTCGTCTGTGAAGCCATACCATCCTCCCAGCGCCATTATAGATAATTCAAAATCATGTGTGGCCAATGGTTCTCTGAATGAGTAGGCGGAAAGACGAACCCCTTTAGTGATTAAGAATCAGTTGCTCAGATTGCTTTGAACTTTCTTTCGCCACCCAACGTACCACTTGGCTAATCTAATCCATCCTATCCACCCCTCAGTTCTCAGAGTGGTTGTGACATGTCTACACATTTCTAAAACATCGAGATGGTTCATACTGAGCATCCTATCTGGAGTGCCATGATGTCCATCCAAAATCAGCCACTTGTTGGACACACCGAATAGAGTGTAATAGACGTGATTTTCCTGCTCTGGGTCTGGAGAGCGCAACTCAATATGTACCACTCGTTTCCTATTTACAAGAAGGCTGATTAAGGGATTGTTCATGAACCACAGTACCCCAGTGTTCTTCAATGCTGCTGAGGTCATGGGCTCATACAAACTTCTAACGACTCGGTATTGTTCAATTTCATCGATGTCTTCTGTCTGCAGATACCTGGCAAGTCTCTCGGCTTGGTAGGCGTATATCTGAACAGTGTAGCCTACGCTGTTTTCGTTTATGCCATCGATGAACTCGATTCCTGTGTCAGTCTGCACGCAGGTAAATGTCTCCCCTGTGTCTAAAACCCTGACACCGACTATATCGAACAGACCATGAAAAAACTTGAGGGCAGCAGGAGTTTGTTTAATGGCTTGCAACGTGTCTAGACTCGACTGAGCAAATGTTAGGTATTCCCAACTACCATCATCTTTGAGATTCACTACCCTGCTATCTGGCGTAATCAATAGAAATTTGTCCAATTTGTCTCTACTAATTTTATTAGTACTACTAACAGCTAGAGGAGGCTCCAGAGGTTTGTAGGCATATGGGAACAAAGGTATGTATTGGAGGCAACTTTGGCAGCGAGTGCACTCTCTCTGTTCGTGCTCATCGCCGCTATAAATTTCTTCGTGAAACTCCCTACGGTGCCTACACTCACATATGCGGTATTCAATAATGGTGAAAATGTGCTGTCCGTTTTTCTTTTGTTTAAAGCACAGAGTGCACCTTTCATTGCGATGGTACCTAATGTGGTGTCCACACCAGCATTTTGATGGGGAATGTTGGTCGCAAAGATTACAAGAAAAAAAATAATGTCGTCTAAACTCATGTCCACACCAACATCTCGTCTGTGAAGTCATACCATCCTCCCAGCGCCATTATAGATAATTCAAAATCTTGTGCGGACAAAGGCTGACGTTTATTGGTGAGCAAAAGGAGCAACGGGTCAAAGATTCAAAGCTGAGAAAGAAAATATTCAACCTCTTTTCGAGAACGCAACCTGACAAACTTAATTTTCGAATTCTCGGTCTTATTGAACAATGATGGGTATCGCTTCCGGTTTTTATGGAAGGTTTTTATTACCCACCAAATCATAGAATCACGAGTAAAAAGATGCCTCCAAATAGTATTCAAAATGATGTGTGGACAATAGGCTATAGTCTATTGAGGGTGGAAGGGACGACAGACTTTTCAAGTTTGTGTGGAGCAGTAGGCTCCATTGTGTGGATAAGCCGAAGGACCAACCCCCTTCAATTTGCTTAGGCGAACTTGTTAACATAGTGGTAGATTCGATAAATTTATCTGATTGGAGAATAGGTTAAATGAACAGGAACCGCAGACTACTACTCACTAGCGTGGCGTTGGGGCTGATATCCTTGACGGCGGCACTGTTGGGTGGAATTCACCTCCAACACCTCATCAATAATGGTGGTGGTAGACACCTGGGAGAGGCTGTAGTCCTCATCGTCCTAGCATTGGGACTGTTTGCGGGTTCAGTGTGGGCCTGCCGACAGGAACGTAAGGCGGGGTGACAAAATCAGGCCAGCAAGATACGGCAGATAATCGTATCGTCTATACTGCCCCCAGAGGCAGGCCCATGTTAGCTGGCATAAGACACAAGACATTACTGGCTCTGGGATTCGTGCTGCTTGCGGTGGTGATTGCTTGTAGTCCTTCTGACGATGACGCTGTAGCTACTGCTGCCGCTGCACCTAGCTCAACCCAACCCCCATGGGGGCTTTTCACTTCGTTACCTGTAGAGGTGTCAGCAGTGTAAGCAGCAGGTCCACTTCTAGAAAATCAACAAGAAAACGCTCTAGAATTTAGAACATTTACTGGCTTCGGGATGCCAAAGCCACACAATCCCGAAATGTTATCACCTCAGTGGAAATTCACTGTGCCAGCTGGTACACCAGCACTGGGACCGGTGACGGGCTATGTAGTCGGCATAAGCACCGTATGGTCTGGTGATTTCTCGGTGTGGTTGTCAACTGATGGAACAGAATCAACGGTCTGGGAAGTAGAACATGTCGTTGATGTACAGGTTAAAGTTGGGGATTCTGTCGAAGCTGGGTTACCAATCGCGACTGCTAGTGATGTATTCGGAAATGGTGTGTCAGCTCTTGTTGAGCTAGGTCTTCGTAGTTCAGTTGTTAACGAGGGGGGGCAAACTCTTCCAGCCCATTACTGCCCATTACTTTATGTGGAAGACGATGCGTTTTCTGTAATTAAGGCTGAACTCAGCAAGATTCGTATGGAAAACTTCGATAGACTAACCAATCTTGACATATTAATTCCAGTAAATGGCCCTAACGGTCAATCATGTTGGACCGAACTCCCCATTGTTGACAGTCCCTGACGGTTTATATCGTATAAGAGGGATTCAGCGGGGCTTTGCAAGCAGGGCGTCAGGGTCCAAGTTTTGTTGACCTGCCCGCAGCATGTGAGGTAGCGTCCCAGTGACGCTACCCGTAATAACTACTGAAGTGCCGCTATTTGAGCTGTTAACTTAACGATTTGTCGTTCAAGTTCTTCGATTCTGTCCTCCACAGGTTCTTCTTCTACAGGCTGTGGAGTGGGTGTTAGTTGAGCCACATTATCGGGGTCGGCTTCTTCCTCTATCGGTTCACATACCTCTACGAAATGGATGGTAAGGTGGGATAAAGAAAGTGATTGGAAAATAAGCTAAGGAGATTGCATGCAATTAGACAAGATAGAGGAAATCGTAGCACTTAACCATGAGGCAGTATTCACCACCTTCCGTAGGAACGGTGCCGTCCAAATGAGTATCGTCACTGTGGGCGTCGTCAATAATGGTGTTGCCTTCACAATCTCCCCAGGCAGCGCCAAGCTAGCTAACCTAAGACGTAATCCTCGCTGCTCGTTGATGGTCTCTCGGCGTGACTGGGGTAATTACGCCGTGCTGGAAGGCCACGCTCAGGTATTGTCCCCCGATGCTACGCCCGTAGAGGAGCTAAAGCTAACCCTACGTGAAGTTTATAGGGCAGGCAGCGGCAAAGAACATCCTGACTGGGAGGAGTTCGACCAGGCTGTGCAAAAGGACCGGCGCTCTGCGATTATTGTTGTGCCTGAGCACATTTACTACGGCAATGCTGGGTAGACATGGCGCACTCAGAAGTGAAGGTACGAAGTGGTTGCAACCCATCATATATAATGCCTGAGAAAATTCCCAGAGGTCTCAATATGTTTGTTGCCCAACCCGCGATTGTGGAGACTTAATAGGTACTCATCTATTGCGATTTCATGACTGATTGGGGGGTGGTGTGGTGACCTTTTTCCGCCGAAGGCGATCTGGTTATAGTCCTCTTCAATGCCATTGAAGCGCTCTTCCAACTGAGCGACAGCCCTATATAATGGTGAATGGCTATTATACACCGTTTTTGTTCCCAGCTAAGAGGATTTCTGGGCTGTTGGATTTGAAGAGGTGGGAAATGCGAGACTGCCACCATTCCTTGAATCTGCCACCACAGTGGTAGCAAGTAGGTGTTCATGTCTCTATTTTAATTCCGGCGGAAAGCCTTAATAAATTAAATAGTCTGAGGTACTACATGCTATTGATAAGTTCATGTAAGTCATCGTTGAATCGGATTACTAAATAGTGTACCTCTCGGAAGATCGGCCAAATGAGATATATCATGCCATGTGGATCGCACATAGGCGACAACATCCCCTGATTGTAGACCCGCCCCGGCATCTCCTATTATTTGTCTCGTCGGCCGAATTGGTAGATTACTATCTCCTCCTGTAAAAAAATATTTCACTCCCTCTTCATTCACAAACAGATTAAATTTTTCAACGTTAAATATCGGGTCACTACCAGAAAATCCACCAATGGCAATGCAGTCGATATCCGCTAATATAAATGGTGCCGCATCCCTTGCCCTCTGAGTCGCCAGAATAGCTGCGCCATTGGAGAAGTCAAAATCAGTGTGGAGGTAGTTGATAATTTTTTCCGAAAATTGGGACTTATCTCCACGTATTGGAAAATTCGTAGTAACTCCATCTACCCGTGAACCTGCAGGTGGAACGATATTATTTGCAATGTAGGGAGGAGCTATCAAGCCCACTCTCGGAGGGATAACCATCTTACCTTCTGACTCCCAAGAAATGTTGACTGGCACGAACCCGAAAGCACCAATGGTTAGAGCAATTGCATAGGCAGTCAATCGTTCCTGCCTCATTCCCCTCACGATTCCATTACCAACCAAAATAAGCCCAATAAAGGCAACCAATGTTAAACATACAAGTGTGATTTCTGACACATATTCATTCGCCCCGTATACCTGACTCAGCAACCCGGTTATAAGAACCGCCACAGTCAACCATGCATAATAGCCGGAGCTACGACTTCCATTTATTAACCTCGAGAGTCCTATCCCGATAACTGCAGCCAGTGGAACTGTTACAGCAACCAAATAGTAAGGGTGAGTGTGTGTTGCATTGGCACTGCCAAAAATAATCAAAGCAATAACAAGCCACCCACTCCATAGCAGTCCCTGATTTACCGGT
>DTSF01000189.1:0-2858 GCA_012965485.1 Dehalococcoidia bacterium | reverse complement strand
CAGAAATGAGGGCTCTCCCGCTCTCATATCCCTGTGCAGGGAAGGAAGTCGCCACCACTGGTACAAGTAAAATAATTCCAAGTGGAAGTAACCATCCCAATTGATTTGCTAAAGGCGGCCTTAGTAGGGCTAGAATATTCAAACTTCTATCCGAATCATCAAGAAAGGCTGTGGTGTCATTTGGGCAAGGAGGTAAATTGGGACGTTGCGGGGGGAGCAATGCCATTCCAGGAGGAGCACTTAAAGGTAAACAGGGCGGTGCTAAACCGGTGATATCATCTGTATTATCGGGTTCATCCGCTTTATTCTGAGTATATTGGTTGGGCAATGCGGGATTCACTGCAGTTACACCGGCTATTGAGTTGGGAGGGGGTCCTCCAAAACCACCAAATCTTCTTAGGCCGTTGTAATCAAATGTTAAAGTCCAGATTGAGTTATCTTGAGTAGATCCAACATATGGACGATTATCTTCGGCGGTCAAAGCTACAGATGATAGCCAAGTAAAGGACAAAACCAAAATGAAAATACTAGTGCAGATTATGCGAATTAAAGTGTCCTTTAACTTAGTTTTAGATGCCATTAGTAGATATCCCATGAATATGGGCAAAGGTACATAAGCCACGAACATTTTTGAATTGAATCCTATGGATATGCAGACAGCAAAAATTATCAGCCATCTCCAGTCAGTATGGTGAGCAGCCTTCATTATTGCCACGGCTGATAGCAACAGGCAGAAAGCTACTAAGGCATCTGGTTCATTGCTTGTATCGATAATGACACTCGCTGGAAGTATCGCAACAATCGAAGCCGCAACGGTAGCAGCAAATCGGCCAAAAGGCTTAACGATTGCATAATAAATTACCGGGATTGTGATGATACCAAGTATAAATTGTGGAATTACCACCGACCACTCATTGACGCCAAATACCATGCCAAAAGGAACCTGAAACCAAAATGCGGCTGGAGGTTTATCCACACTCACCACACCTATTGGATCAAAAGAGCCAAAAAAGAAATTTGACCATCCTTGAGTCATGGATTTCACGGTGGCCGTGTAATAATTATTGTTGAAATCCCCTAACCTATGGAACCGGATAAGAAACCCAACCACAATTGGAATAACAACACACAACGCACCTGATCGCTGCCTCACAGACACCGAAACTACTCTGCGATTAAATTTCTTCACTGCTTCAAACACTTTCCCGATTACCCTTCAATTCTTGTACCAGCGTGAATTCATATCTTCCAAGGCTACTTTCTATGAACCCAACTTATTATTTTAAGTAGTTTATACCGGCTTTAAATTCTGCACGGGGAATGCGAATTGACGATATCTTCCCGTCATATCGATTCCTCTGAGAATATAGGAATATCTACAATTAGTTGGGCCCAATACTTACCGAGTAAATATGCCTCCCTACCCCAGCCTGTTCAGTCCAATTGCCGTAGCTTGCCTTAGCACCATGCTATTATTCACCCATGGAAATCTGGCGACTAATATTTATACCAATTAGTCATTTATTCGTCGGGGTCCTCCACCTAATGTTGTCGATTTAATAAGATGATATCTAAATCGGATACTACTCAGTTCGGCAGCACCAAAGCATGGATTTTTGTGGGCATATTAGCCGGTGGGCACACGCTTTATCATTGGGTGGTTCAAGGATTCATCGTGGTGCTCCCGGAAGTTCAACATCATTTTTTTTTGAACAGTATTGGGGTAGGGTTAATTCTTACGGTGAGGGAAGTGTCAACAGGATTAGTATCCTTACCCGGAGGAATACTGTCTGATGCGTTGAAACAACACTGGGCTGTCTTCCTGACTGTTTGCATAGGTGGATTCGGAGCCGGCGCAGTCCTACTGGGGGTATCTCCAGCATTTCCGCTACTTTTAGTTGGCATTGCCATCATTGCCGCTTCACATTCCTTTTGGCACTTGTCTGCGGCTTCTACCTTATCTCGGAGTTTCCCAAACGATAGGGGAACTGTCTTGTCATTCCATGGGATTGGTGGAAGCATCGGAGATGCAGGCGGCCCATTTGTTACCGGCTTACTTTTATATCTTCTAGGCTGGCAGAAAATTCTCAGCTTTTATGGAGTCATAGCAATTGGATTTGCCTTCGTATTTTTATTTTCTGTATCCAAGATATGGCAACTAAGTGAATCTAAAAAAGAACAGATCAATTATGCGCGCCATATTAGCACGGTATCTCGTGCGCTAAAGCAACCTGTTATATGGGGTATATCTACCGTTAAAGGTCTCCGCGGCATGTCCCTAGTAGCACTGCTGACAATACTGCCTTTATATTTTTACGATGAACTATCTATGGGACCTTCTGCAAGAGGGTTACATATAGGACTGCTAATAGTGATAGGAATTATTACAAAACCCCTGGCTGGATACCTGTCAGATAGGTTTGGAAGAAAACAGATTTTAATTCCTGGGTTAATTTGGTCTAGTCTGATTGCTCTATCGTTAGTGATTTTTTCACAGGGGATTTTTCTAGCTATATCAATAGTACTCCTTGGAGTGTTTTTATACCCGGATCAACCGATCATAACTGCGGCAACCCTAGATATCGCAGGGGAAAACATATCTTCTAGCGTCCTCGGTGTAACTGCAACTATAAGTTTAGCTATGAGTACGATGTCCCCAATAATGGCAGGAGCTATCTACCAGAATTTCGGATTCGATATGGTCATGGTTTATCTTGGAATTCTTTTTGCCATAGCAGCGGCTATTACCTTTACCTTACCGTTAAACGTGAATGTTACGGATGGTTAGAAACGCTTTAAACCTTCAAATTCAATCCTACTAAGGATCCAGATAAAATATTAATCTAAGTCACTATATA
>DTSF01000188.1:1933-9958 GCA_012965485.1 Dehalococcoidia bacterium | reverse complement strand
ATAAACGCTACATGATGCGAATCCAACACTAGCGAGAATACTGACTCGCATGTTTGCATTACTTGAGTTCCAATATCATTTGGAAATTTGCAGATAATTGAATGATGCTTTTTGTTTGGCCTTGCAATCCCGAGCACAGTAAAAGCCACAGTAATCGTAAGCTCCTTCGTCCCCTACAGGAGAACCATCCATCTGTGAAATCCAATTAGGAAGTAGATTAGCCCCGACACGAGCCGCAAGCCCTAGTTTATTACCCGCTATAGCAGAGGTAGCAGCATCAAAAAGGAATGGCGGATTATTCCTTGCAGGCGCTGCTATCGCTATCGGATTAGTACCCAATCTGGGCTCTGCACCAAACGTCGGAAGTACACTCATCCCCCCAGCTGTGGCAGTCATTCCTATCATATCTTCTTTAGCAGCTAGCATTGCATGATGACCAATTGCACCGGAATGTCCAGCGTTATGCATCGTCACCACACCTATCCCAACAGTTGTTGCTTTCTCAATGGCAATCCTCATTGCCTTAGGGCCCAATATAACCGCCAAGCCACTATCCGCATCGATGGTTGCAGTACCTTGGGCCTCTCGTTCAATCTTCCAATCTGGACGAGGATTCAAATCTCCTGCATTGTATCTCTCTACATAACTCCGAAGCATGTTAGATACTCCGTGTGTTTCCACTCCTCGAAGATCTGTTGATACAAGCACACTAGCCCCCTCCTTCGCATCTTCCGGTACTACTCCCATCTTTTCAAAAATTTGGGTTACAGTTTCCTGCAGGGATTCATGGTCTACCTTGATGATATCTTCTTTTGGAACTTTAAATCGATCTAACATGTTTTCCCAATCTACCTCCATCAACCCAAGATAAAACTAATTTTGAACCAGTAATTCCCGTAGTCTACCAATAACCATTTCCAATTCTGAGTCGGCAATGTTGAAGGGATCAACAGCTAACTCATCTGGTGTGCCCAAATTGCTGAGATATATCGGTGGGTCTCCTGCTACCATCTGTTTCCAAACCTCATCTCGTGACAACCCATTTCTGTTGGGGTCAAATGTAATTAAAGCCGTAGGTATAAGATAATCATAGGGATCGATTTTGGTCTGCAACCCAACACCCGGAATTTCTATTAAGGCATCCACAATTTGGTCACACATTTGCTGGTATCTTTTGTTTTCTTCTTCCTCATCTTCGGACAGAAATATTTCTAATGCTTTTGATAAACCGATAATTTCCTCTTTTGCAACCTTCAAACCTCTACCTATAAATTGGTGGGGGCTCGCGTTGGCATATGCAGCCTCAATGAGATCTGACCTGCCACACAGCACACCAGTACCTTGCGGGCCTCTTATTCCCTTGCCACCACTGTAAACAACCATATCACCCCCTTCTTTTATGAAGCGGGTAATGTTAGCTCTAGGAGGCAAGTACGAAGCGGCGTCTACAATAACAGGTATTCCTTTAGAATGAGCTACTTCACATACATATTCAAAAGGCAAGGCTCTCCTGGTTATAAACGGTGAAAACAAATATGCAACAGCAGCTGTGTTTTCGGTAAAAGCACCTTCCAACTCCCACGGTTGGCACCTGCGACCATCGCCAATTTCTACAAATTTGGCCCCCACGGACAGGTAACATTGGTCATAAGGAAATCTATGGCTTCTATGTATGACAATTTCATTTTTCATCCCATTCGTATCTGGTAGTTTTTTCATTCTAATAGGATCGTTACCAGCAACTACCGCTGCTGCCTGCAGAATAAGACCTCCAGCTGCGCCACTGGTGACCATTCCGGCCTCTGCACCGGTGACAGCTGCTATTTGCTTACCAACAGCTAGATTGAGTTCATCCATACTCACCATAGTATTAGAGGCCCGATTCATGGCATCCATTACTTCCGGTCTAAGTCTACTACCACCATAAGCAGTCACTGTACCAGTAGCAGATATAAGGGGACTGAGACCTAGAGATTCTAAAATGTCTTTACCCGGAGAATACATAAGGAAACCTCGCACGATTCAATAACGGCATAGTAACGCGGATTATACACTGCCCATCTGGAGTTTAAACTATGAACATCGCATCACCAAAGCTATAAAACCTATATCGGTTCTGGATCGCTTCTTTATAGGCCTTTAAAACATTATCCCTACCGGCAAGGGCACTGGTTAACATTAGCAAAGTAGATTTAGGCAAGTGGAAATTTGTGATTAAACTATCCACAACCCGGAATTGATGTCCTGGTTTAATAAAAATGCCAGCCCATCCAGAACCTGGACTTAAAGTAGGAGATAAATTGATTCTTGCAGCATTTTCCAGAAGTCTTACCGCCGTGGTCCCTACAGATATAACCCTCCTTCCTTCAGTTTTCGCCAGATTTATTCTGTTACACACGTCTCGGTTAAGTTCCCAATATTCTGAATGCATTTTATGCTCTGAAGGATCATTGGTCTTCAGAGGCCGGAAGGAATCCCAACCTACATGAAGGGTTACAAATTCTAGCGACACTCCTTTCGCAGATATCCGGTTAAGTAATTTTTTTGTGAAATGAAGACCAGCAGTCGGGGCCGCGATACTTCCTTCTTTTTGAGCATATACAGTCTGGTATCGGTCTGTAGGTACCATTGTTTCATGTATGTATGGGGGGAGAGGCAGCGACCCAAAATACTTGAAGTTTAACTCAGATTCGAACTCAACTTCTCGACTACCATCAAGATATTGCTCCCGAATTCTCCCAAATAATTGTTTACCATCAGTTCCATTTATTAGAAATTTTGCCCCCTTCCTCATTCTTCGTCCCGGTTTAACTAAGGTCTTCCAAATATTAGGACTGTTCTGAGAAAGCAACAGTAGTTCGACTTGGCTCCCTCTATCCACTGTTGATCCATACATTCTTGCCGGTATGACCCTACTATCATTAAATACCAACACATCCCCATGATTTAAATATTCAGAAATGTCATAAAATTTACGGTGCTTAATTCGGCCACTTTTTCGATCCAGTATCATGAGGCGTGAGTGATCTCTTCGTTCTGATGGAGATTGGGCAATTAATTCTTGTGGAAGTTTGTAGTCAAAATCAGCAGTCTTCAAATTTAGTGCCTATAGAAATCCGATGTTTGTTCAATTCTTTAATTCTACAAGAACAGTAGATATAAAAAGTAAGGTTAACCTCCCATTATTGGTAGAATGGGTTCATCACTTTCAACGAACGTTAGACAAGTTTAAATAAAAGGTGTTATCAATGAGCCATTTTTATCCTGAAGACAAATGGGTCGTTGCAAATGATCTCAATATTCATTACCTTGACTGGGGTGGTGACAAAACAAAGAAACCTCTCATATTGATGCATGGAATTGGTGGTCATGCTCATCTTTTTGATGAAATATCCCCTGAATTTTCAGACAAGTGGCACGTTGTAGCCATAGATGCTCGAGGTTGCGGAGATAGCGATTGGAGCAGAGGGGGTTACTCGGTTCAGAACTTCGCTTCCGACCTAGCCTCATTTGCCAAAGTCACGGGTCTATACCCATTTGATTATTACGGCCATTCCCAAGGATCCCGAATAGGCATAGCTTTGGGAGCATATTACGGGGGTTTTATTTCACACCTGGCATTGGGAGATTATGGGCCAATGCCGGACCCTTCGCCTGCCGGTAAAGCCACAGCTAACCAAAGAATGACAAAGGGCGCAAAAGAAAAACCTAGAGGATTTTTCACACCTGAACAAGCATTTGATTGGCATAAGGAGTCCGAGCCTACTTTAAACGACGATCAATTATGGCAAATTGTTAAATACACCTATCGCACAAATTGGGATGGAATACTCATACCGAAAACCGATCCAGAGATGAAGTGGCTTTTAGGTAGAACGGCCCTTAAAGAAGGAGAATTCCTATGGGACTGTATACCGAGAATATCCTGCAACACAATGATTATCAGAGGCGAAACCTCTACTGTGCTAGATCTTAATCAAGCCAATGAAATGGCCTCTAAGATACCTTCTAATAAAGGCATTGTTAAAGAAATAGATGGTGCCGGACACGGTCTTCATAGTGAAAATCGTGAAGGGACGGTAAAGGCATTGAGAGAATTTTTCTCCGGCCAAAACAATTAAGAATTATATCGATGCCTCTGAATAGCATCATAAATTTCCTTCATGAAGCCGTTACCGATTTTTTATCTAAAAATTGTGTTTCTATGGCGGCAGCTATTTCTTTTTACGCATTGTTTTCATTGTTTCCACTGGGTTTGGCTGTGGTATCTGTAATGGCGTTCATCATTGGCCCAGACAGTGACAGAACCGAGTTAGCTACCCAAATGGCGGAAGTTCTGCCTGTTTCAAGTGAATTAATCGGTTCGACCATGGAAGGTATCGTGAAAGCTCGTACTATCACCGGAATTGCCAGTTTTCTTGGATTGATATGGGCTTCGTCTGCTGCTTTTGGGGCTATAAGAAGAGGAATCAATACAGCCTGGGGAGTAACACGTCCCAGACCCTTCCTCAGGGAAAGATTGATAGATATCGGCTTAGTTTTTGGTGCAGGCATACTGATGTTGATAATCCTTTTGACTGCGCCTATCATCTCCGTTGTAACAGATCTTTTCGAATACTTTGACCCAGACGGAGATTTCCGAATAGATTTTGTCCTTGGCTTAGTAGCCCGATTAATTTCACCAATATTGGCGTTCATATCTATACTGATACTTTATGCATGGATGCCAAATATAAAAGTAAGAATGCAGTATGTGATACCCGGGGCCCTTATTGCCACTTTAGGGTTTATTGCCGGGCAGTGGTGTTTCATATGGGTGGTGAGTACGTTCTCTCTTTACAATGCAGTTTATGGATCTGTGGGAGCACTTTTAGCCTTGCAGGCATGGCTTTATATCTCCGCCATCATATTACTTTTTGGAGCGCAACTTACATCGATGTTCCATAAATATGGCGTTGAAGAAGATGAGAAAAGCAAATTAGATAGAATGGTCCTTGCTTTAAAAAGAAGGGGTAATTTGATTGTTCGTTCGATTAAACTTTAGAAATATTCGCTCTGTCATCTTGGTAATAGTCATTTTGGCAACTTATGCTTGTTCTAATGATGAGATTCGCTCTCCTGCTAATGATTCAAATGACTTTACCCAGAAAATCACATTTGAAAATGCTCATTTGAATGAACCCTCCCTCGTTACACAAAATTTATTCCCCCTGGCCGATTTAGTTGAAAATGCCCAACAGTCTGTTGTATCCATATCCGTAGACAAAGTTTCAAGGGGCCGCTTCTTTGGTTTTCCTGATGAAGGATCTGGAACCGGCATAATCATCAGTAATGACGGATATATTGTTACCAATTATCATGTAATACAAAATACATCTGATATAGAAGTATCTCTACCAGATGGCAGAAACTATTCAGCTGAAATAGTAGGTCTTGATGTTTTAACTGATCTCGCCGTAATAAAAATAGAGGCGGATAATCTTTCTACAATTAAATTTGGGAAATCCAGTGCACTTAGGCCCGGAGATTGGGTATTTACCATTGGGAACGCATTGGGTTTGCGGGGTGGCCCAAGTGTGACATTCGGCATCATAAGCGGTGTCGGAAGAACAGTTCAGACTGAAAGAGGAGATTTATACGACATGATTCAAACTGACGCTGCTATCAATCAAGGTAACAGTGGTGGTCCTTTGGTCAACGACGAGGGAGAAGTCATTGGTATAAACACGGCTGTCTACAGTGGTGCCCAAGGAATAGGATTTTCAGTCTCTTCTTCAATTGCACAGCCGGTGATCAATAGTCTCATAAAAGAAGGAAAAGTGACCCGGCCATTAATAGGACTCCGTGGCATGAATACGACCAATACAATTTCAAAGAGGTATGACTTAGGTGTCTCAGAAGGTATATTCGTGACCCAGATATCCCCGAATGGTCCTGCAGATAACGGAAAACTTAAGGTAGGGGATGTCATTACCGCAATTAACGGAACCTCAACTCCAACTATGTCAGAGTTCTTGCCCCTCCTTTGGGGTTATGGTGTAGGTGATACAGTAACAGTGACCTATATTTCTGAAAAATCCCCCTTAGTGACAGAAATAATCTTGGATGTAAGGCCTTAAATTAAGGTCGTTTTCCTGAAATTATAGCGATTGACCCCATCCCTTTAGTCTCGATAACTAAGTTTCGCAACCCAGCGCCTTCTATAATTTCAGAAAGCTGCGTAACTGACATAAAATTCTGAACAGATTCTGGAAGATATTTATAAGCTTCGTAATCCCCAGCGAAAAATCTTCCCAGTTTAGGGGTTACCCACCTGAAATAACGCAAAAATATGACAGATGCCAATCTACCTTTAGGCCTAACAATTTCCAACACGGTAACTTTGCCACCCCGCCTTGTTACTCTTACGATATCTGCCAGTGCTTTCGGCAGATCAGAAAAATTTCGTACTCCAAATCCAACCGTGGCACTAGCAAACCTTTCATCTGGAAACGGCAAAATATGTGCATCGCCTATCACAGGAATAAATCTACTATCCAACCCCAATCTAACACTTTTTTTTATAGCGACATTTAACATTTCGGGAGAAAAATCCAATCCAACAACAATGTTGATATTGGAGTGTTTAAGTAGGTCAAAGGCAAAATCACCAGTGCCAGAAGCTACATCTAAAATATCCCCTGAGACATGAGTTGCAGCTAATTTCGCCGCTTTTCTTCTCCACATGTAATGCATCCCAACAGTCATGAAGGTATTTAGCAGGTCATATCGGCGTGAAATTCTTCCAAACATTGATGCCACAAAAGCCGATCTATCATTACCTTTAAGCTGAACCAAAGTATTTCTAATTCCTCAAATATTTGATAGTAAATGGCACATTATTCGCCAGTTCAGTTGCAAGTAACCCTGAAGATCCAATCTGAAGGGAAACTGATTCAGCGGTTTTACCATGAATGTAAACCCCTAAGGAAGAAGCTTCCAAAGGATTACTGCCCTGTCCAATGAACCCTGCAATCAAACCTGCTAATACGTCGCCAGTACCAGCAGAAGATAAAATGGGATTTGCAAAAGGACTTATTGTTGAAGAACCATTTGGATCACATATTACAGTATTGGCACCCTTTAAAACCACAATAACTCCCCATTGCTCTGAAAATCTTTTTGCCACATTTAGACGATCCGACTGTATTTCTGACACTGGTAGCCTAGTTAAACGTGACATTTCCTTAGGATGTGGGGTTAATATAGTGTTAACAGGAATCTTATCCCACCAGTTCGAAATTTTTGAAAGCATATTCAAACCATCGGCATCTAAAACAAGCTGCGGAAGTTTAATATTAGACAGAACTAGATTTTGAAAAATCCTGTATGTTGTTCGCGAAGTTCCAAATCCACATCCAATTAATAAAACTTTGTAGTCTCCGACTGCTTCAAAAATTTGCCTTGCCATATGTTGGCCGGACCTTATATCCATTCTGTCCCCTTTGAGACGCAAAAAGGTAGCTTCAGGAAACATATTAGCCATAGGATTTGCTAAATGCTCAAAAGTTGCGATAGTCACGAGCCCGAGTCCTGTTTTCATCGCTGAGGAGGCTGCAAGAACCGGGGCACCAATGTAGTTATCTGACCCACCTACTACCATCGCTTTCCCATAACTACCTTTGTGGGACGAAATCGATCGGCCTGGCACAATTGATCTTACATATTCATCCGAC
This sequence comes from Dehalococcoidia bacterium, assembly GCA_012965485.1. The sequence continues at coordinate 2,243 of DTSF01000188.1, read as the reverse complement.
AACAATGCGGTATCTATCTCAACGCTTAAATGATTTGGCAAACCAATATCACAAATAATTATTTCCCCACAAAAAGCTGCAGCCGGCTGATTAACATGACAAGGTTTTAAATGACCAAGCGCAAGCGTCACATCCGGTTTAAAAGCCGATGAATCCACTGCAGAGGTATCAGAATCTACACCAGATGGGACGTCTATAGAAAAAACCTTCGCTTTTTTTTCATTTAAGGCCCTAATATCAGAAAGAACCGTTTTAAAGGGATCACGAATGGGTAAACTGGTACCAATACCTAAAATGCCATCGACTATTA
>DTSF01000188.1:0-1923 GCA_012965485.1 Dehalococcoidia bacterium | reverse complement strand
GAATGTATAGAGGAAAAAGAACAATTTTCTTTTCCTTCACTTATATCTATTAATGAGATCCCCATCTCCAAAGTTTCCTGACGCCTTAAGTCAGGTTCCGAACGTGGTTTGAGAATCACTGCAGTAACTGAAGCTCCCCACTTAGCTAAGTGACCGCTAGCTATTAAACAATCAGATCCGTTGTTTCCTGTCCCAACGAGCGAAACCACTTTCAACCCTTTCAGAGGCCCCATATTTTTCGCTATGTGGCTGGCTATTGAGAACCCGGCGTTATTCATCAATTCATTGGTGGATATTCCGAGTGTTTCACTCCTAGCTTCAAGATCCCGCATTTGGTGCGATGAGACGATTTTCAAGACTTTTTACTTCTCAGGGTCTAACCCATATAAGTTTGGCCACTACAGTACTAAAAACAAGTTCATCTTGATCGCATTCTAGGGTTACGATCCCCCTTGGCAAAGATGAGTCGATTATCCTAATGGAAGTCTCTGGGACAAATCCCTTTTCAACAAAATAGGCTAACAAGTCCTGATTATCCTCAGGAACCCTATCCAAAACATATTTCTTGCCAGGCCTACACTTATCTAACGTTATGGCGTTAGCCGGAATGATATAGCCGCTCCCTGGTATCGGGTGTCCAAAGGGACAGGTCTGAGGGTTATCTAGTAAATCTACAACCTTCTGTTCTAGGTATGGAGACATCGCGTGTTCCAGTCTATGTGCCTCAATGTGAGCAAACTCAAGATCGATATTCAAGACATCTACCAAAAGTCTTTCAGCCAGCCGGTGTCTTCGTAAAATAACTTCCGCATATTGACGCCCATTTTTGGTCAAAACAATCTCTTTGCCTGTGGAGATACCAACCAGTTTTTCTCTGGACATCCGTCTGATCATTGCACTGACCGAAGGAAGTGACGTGCCTAATCCTTCACCTAGCGGCAAAATTTTAAAATGCTCCGACAATTGGGCAACGGAAACTTTGGTCTGTTGTTCCTCAAGACGAAGAATAGACAAAAGATAGTTTTCCATTGCCATGGATAATCTAGAGGTATTAAAAACAGCTGACGTTATAGCTCTCGAATTTACCAATCTCCGCACCTATCTCGATAGCACCAGGTAACTCAAGTTACAGTTTAAGTTAGCGCTTGGTGTACTGTTTGGCCTTTCGTGCTCCCTTAAGGCCGGGTTTTTTACGTTCTTTCACACGTGAATCTCTGGTAAGTAACCCTGCCTTTTTCAGTTCATCTCTGTATCTACCATTGTCGATTTCAGCAAGAGCCCTTGATATGCCGTGCCTTATGGCTCCGGCCCGTCCGCTAACTCCACCACCTTTTACCTTGGCGACGACCCTATATTTTCCTTGGGTGTTTGTTACAGTGAAAGGCTCATTTATTATTTGCTGCCATGTACTAAAAGGAAAAGCGTCTTCTATTAATTTGTCTTCCACAACAACAGGGCCAGCATCCTGATATAGCCTAACCTGCGCCACTGAAGTTTTTCTTCTACCAACTGCATATGTGTACTGTTGTTCAACCAATGTTTTCTCCTTTCCGAATGAGGCAATTAACCCTTCGTTACCCAGCAGAATTTATTTGTGCCTGATGAGGGTGTTCACTTCCCGAATAAACTTTCAATCTGCCCAACATTCTCCTTCCTGGTATGTTTTTGGGCAGCATCCCTTTCACAGACTGTCTAATAACACGGTCAGGGTGTTTATCCAGCATTTGTTGTAAAGTTCTTTCCGTCAAACCACCGTGGTATCCACTATGTCGGTAGTATTTCTTTTGCTCTATTTTCTTTCCTGTAACATGAATTTTTTCCGCATTTACTACAACCACATAGTCCCCTGTATTTAAATACGGGACATATCCAGGTTTATGTTTGCCCTGCAGAAGGATCGCAATTTCTGAGCTTATCCTACCG
>DTSF01000187.1 GCA_012965485.1 Dehalococcoidia bacterium | reverse complement strand
ACCAAACATACCAACGTAGGATTATCGCTACTTGTCATTGTTACAGCCCCAACTTCCTATCGACTACTCAACGAGTAGGATCTTTGGATATTATTTCATTGGCAAAAAGGCTCACAGTAACTGCTGCCATCATCTACAAGGCAGACCATTTGCTAATCACTCAACGCACTCATCCAGAAAGGTTAGCTGGCCTATGGGAGTTTCCGGGTGGCAAAGTAGAAGAAGGTGAATCCTTAGAAGCTTGTCTAGTCAGAGAAATCACAGAGGAACTTGAGCTAAAGATAACTGATCCTAATCCCTTTGTTGTTGTAGAGCATGACTACGGTGACTTTGAAATTGAGCTACACTCGTTTACTGCAAATTATGATTCAGGTGAAATCGTTTTACACTCCCATAAAAACGCAGAGTGGATCTCAGTAAACCAACTTACCCAGTACGAATTTGCCCCAGCCGATAAGCCCATAGTTCAAAAACTGATTAAGGAGACTAACCGATGAGAGACGATGTAATGTACGGAGAGATTCCCGGAATCGAGGAAGGAGCAGCCTTTGCTGATCGAAGAGCTCTTCATGACGCCGATGTTCATCGAGGGTTAATCCAAGGGATTGCTCCCGGCGCTGCAGCAATCGTACTCAATGAAGGCTACATAGATGACGAAGATTTTGGTGACGAAATTATTTATACGGGCGAAGGGGGGCGAGACCTTAACTCTGGGAGACAAATACACGACCAGCCATTTACAAAAGGCAACCTTGCTCTCGCCCAGAACCAAACGGAAGGAATCCCAGTGCGAGTTACAAGAGGCCCAAAACTGAAATCTCCTTACGCCCCTAGCTCAGGTTATCGCTATGACGGCTTATACAGAGTCGAAAGATACTGGCCAGATACAGGTAGGGATGGTTTCAAAATTTGGAGATACAAGCTCATTAAATGTAACTCGGTCACTCCAACGCTGACAAGTTCTGCACCAGAACATGAGATTGTAACGGGTAGCGATTCAGCGCCTAAACGTAAAAGGTCAGAGGTTGTCCGAGTTGTCCGAGATTCAAGAGTAGCGGATCAAGTAAAGAAACTTTACGACTTTGAATGCCAAGCATGCGGCACAACCCTTGTAACACCTGTTGCAAAATATGCGGAAGGTTGCCACATACGCCCATTAGGAAAGCCTCATAATGGCAAAGACAATTTGGCTAACATTCTTTGCCTGTGTGCCAACTGCCACGTGTTACTTGATTATCATGCTTTAACGATTCTAGATGACTTCACTATCGTAGAAACGGGGCGAAAACTAAACGTGGATCCACGCCACCCAATCGATTTAGCTAATCTTACGTACAAGAGAAAGCTAGCCCCAAAGTAAATCACCCAACCAGCACCACGGCTGCGATTGTTGTGAGTAGGAGGTGTTTCATTTATTGAATATCTTACGGGGTGTTTGTCTCAAAATGACTGTAAAGATTAGTTTTGGCTTTATTTATAGCTATAATATAGAAAACAAGATAGATGCTTCTGAGAATGGCAAAAAGTATACCTGAATATAAAATACTGGAACCTATAGGGTTATCCTGAGCAAAGTTTAAATTTACAACAGCACCCCAAATACTAAAAATAATGCTCCCGATTGTTGCACTTGCAGACAGCCAGCAAAAAACAAAAGCCTTTGGTTTTTTTGATAGCAGCATAATGTTGCCGATAAGGCCAAAGATGACAATTCCTAGACTAAAGATCGCATCAAGAACCTCAATAACAAAAAGCTCACCATCAAAAAGCTCATCATCGAATCCTATTGTAGCCAATGCTAAAACCATTATAAGGACCATAATGGAGCGCAAACTACAAAAAACTATATCAGTTATTATTATGCATTTTGAATATGTGGGAATTTGCTGATGTTCTGCAATGCCAATTGTGTTAGGAATTATTTCCGTATTCATTTCCCTTCAGCTTTCAATTCTTCACCCGTCTTGCCGCCGTGTTTTCGTAGGAGGTCGGCGAGTTCATTCCGATTTCTTTCGATGGCCTTATCTAGCGGTGTTCTGCCATCTTCATCCTTCGCATTCACATCCGCACCTGCGACGATTAGTAGTTCGATGACTTCCTTATGAGCAACCAAATCCGCTGGGTGAGCAGCTAAAGCCGCACCATGCAAAGGAGTGTAGTCACTAGCAGTATTCGCATTCACATCTGCACCTTTGGCGATTAGCAGTTCTACGACTTCCGTGTGGCCTTCCCAAGCCGCGTGACTCAAAGGAGTCTGTCCGTACTCATCCTTCGCATTCACTTCCGTGTCATTGTCAATAAGCAGTTCCGCAATTTCCTTGTGACCTCTCCGAGCCGCGCAATGAAGCGCAGGCCAACCATCCTCACCCGTCGCATTCACATCCGTACCAGCGGCCAAGTGTTGTTTGACTGCTTCGATGTTACCATTTTTGGCAGCATCGTGAATTGAGATGTCTGGTGCTTTGGCTGTCGGCGGTTCTGTTTTCGCTTCTGGTGCAGAAGCCGACTGCTGCGACTCCCCACACCCCACAACCAACACGGCTGCGACGATTGCGATCAGTTGTGATTTCATGGTGAGCCGACTGTCATCCCGATGAGCGCAGTTTTCAAGGCGTTTTAACTGTTGCCGCTGAACAATAACCCTGCGGCGTTCAAGTGGTGGAGTGGGTTGGTTTAGTCCCACCATTTAAACCACTCCCACAAATTGTCCTTTAACCAGTCAATGACTGGCTCCCCCCAAACAAAAGCTAAAACACCAGCAATCCCTGCGCAGATGGAAATCAG
>DTSF01000186.1 GCA_012965485.1 Dehalococcoidia bacterium | reverse complement strand
AGTTAGAGGAGAATAATATGGATATTGGTGTGGGATTAGATCCAACTCTGGGCCTTGACTTAGAACAGCAATTCGAACTTTCAAGAGAATCTGCAAGACTCGGATTTCAAAGTATATGGACACCGGAGGGAACAGGGGAAGATTCATATCATATGTGTCTGATGAGATGGGCCGCTTCGTGTGATGTGGTAGATGGCGGGCTTGAAACAGGTATTGCTGTATCACCAGTTATGTGGAGAACCCCCATGGCTTTCGCAATGACTGGGGGCACCGTGAGTAAAATGACCAATGGTAAATTCATAATGGGTATTGGGGCGGGTGGTGCTTACCGTCCTGACGTCAGGAAATCCATAAATATGCCCAACGTCTCGGCGCTGGGTATGATGAGGGATTACCTTGAAATAATTACTCAACTGGTTCGGGGAGAAAAAGTTAATTATGAAGGATCTGTCGAAACCCTTATAAACTCAAGGCTTGGAATCAGACCCTCTCCAAAAACCCCAGTGTACCTGGGAGCTCTTGGTCCCAAAATGTTGGAATTGGCTGGTGAACTCGCCGATGGCGCATCTTTGAACTGGTGTGCCCCCGAGCAAATAGCGTGGAGTCGGAAGAAAATAGAGATTGGTGAAAACAAGTCGGGTCGAAAGAAAGGCTCCGTGAAAGTTGCGGAATACATACGCATCTGCGTTGACGAAGACCAGGAAAAAGCGCGAGTTGCCCTTGCAAAAGCTACTATGAATTATGCTCTGGGAGCTGTCGTTCCAACCGATCGAGAAAGAACTTTTGGTTACAGGGCTCACTTTGAAAGAATGGGCTTTACGTCAGAACTCGCTGCACTCGACGAAATGAGGAAAAAGGGAGCCTCAAACGACGAGGTAGCGGAGGCATTCCCTGAAAATATATTACGGTCTGTAGCGTATTTTGGAAAAGCGGAGAATGCTGCCTCTGAGTTTGCCAGGCTTTCTGAGGGTCTCGATAACGCTATAGTGCGAGTTGTATCGTCAAGACCAGGAACAGTGGAGGGAACTCTCGATGTGATGAATGCCTGCTCTCCTGTCGAAGTGAGGAAACATCTAAAATAATGCCAGACATGCTGAGCATTGGAGAATCCATGATAGAGCTTTTCTCCGAAGAGCCTATGGATACAGCCGAAACTTTCACGCGATCTGTGGCAGGTGACAGCCTTAATATTATCGTTGCCGCCAGCAGGTTAGGAACTAACACTGGATACATAACCAAGCTGGGCAATGACCCTTTTGAAGATTATCTGCTCGACACTTTTACTTCCGAAGGAATAGATACAACCCACGTTTTGTCTAGTGACGGATTTAATGCGGTACATTTTGTTACTGTCATGCCCGACGGAGACAGGGAGTTTGTTTACTACAGAGCTGGAAGTGCCCCATCAACTATAAAACCAGAAGAACTAAATCCTGAATATATATCTGGCGCAAAAATTATGCATTGCAGTGGCATTGCTCAAGCTATTTCACCAAGCTCCCGGGCGACAGTACTCGCTGCCGCACAAATTGCCCAATTGAATGGTGTACCCGTCTCCTACGACCCAAACTACAGGCATCAACTTTGGAATCCTTCTGAAGCAAAAGAAGCTATGGAAGAGCTAATGCCCTACGTCGACATATTTTTGCCAAGCGCACCTGCTGATTCTAAGGTACTGTTCGAGACTGAGGACCCTGAGAAGGTCATTCAGGAAGCAAATCGTAGGGGAGTCGAAACTGTTGTGGTGACTCTTGGGGAAGATGGGGCATTGATAGGAGCTGAAAATGAGGTAATGCAACTGGATCCTATGCCAGCAGGGCCTGTCATCGATACGACTGGAGCGGGGGATTCCTTCAAAGGTGGATTTATTCATGGATTCCTTGAAGGAAAATCGATCGCCGAGTCAGCTCTGATAGGCAACGTCTGTGCCGGCATAACCATCACTGGAAGAGGGGCACTTAATCCAATGCCCTACCGAAAAGAAGTATATGACAAGGTTAGAAATTTAAGATAGCGGAGATACCCAAGTATGAATGTACAGGAAAATGTACAATTTCTTATTAACAGCCTAGATCAGATATCCCCATGCGGCGGCTGCGGGATGCGATGGAGCACAGGGGATTACGAGTGCCCTCATTGTGGGGAAGATCTTGATGAAAACCTCACGGTCTGGGCGGAATCAGTTCTTAAAAATCTCCCCGCCCAGACTTGAGCAAATATCTAGTTGTTTACAACTAGGAAGTGGCCCAATCAACGCCATTTAACACCAACTTTTGAAAGCCTTCGTTTTGATGGCTTTTACCGTCATGTCCTAGTAATGTCACAAATACTTTGCCTGCCCCATAAGACCTGGTCCACGCTAGCGGGAAGGTACCTCCTTCCATTTCCATATCTTCCGCCCCTGCCCTATTTTTCCCATATACTCCACCTTGAAAGTCAGCCGTGATAAACACGTCATTGCCATCTCTATAATCAATGTTCATATACAGTTCATCATCGGTGTTGAATGCTGAAATACTTGAAGCACACGGATGTGACCCATTCACAACATCGACGGAAAAATTGCTATAGGGTGGATGAAAACTTTGACCCATTACCCAGCCGCCACCGGTGATTTCTCCATATTCGTTCCATGAATCAGGAACACAACCTGAAATGTGGATGCACACGAAACCATTCCCGGAACTAATATAACCTTTTAATGCGTTCTGTTGTGCAGCATCTAAAGCCATATCACCCTCTCGGAGGGTATTAAAAATCAAAACATCAGACTTATTTAAGGTACCG
>DTSF01000185.1 GCA_012965485.1 Dehalococcoidia bacterium | reverse complement strand
AAGTTATATGTCTAATGGCCAATTGCAAGTACCACTTATTATACGGACGGTTACCGGAGGCGGAGGTCAATTAGCAGCAACCCACTCACAAAGTTTTGAAAATTGGTATGCTTCGGTACCTGGGCTTCGGGTTGTTGTACCAGCTACACCCTACGACGCTTTAGGAATGTTCAGGTCCTGCAGAAAGGACAATAATCCTATAATTTTCGCAGAACATGCACTTTTATATAGGGTGAGGGGCGAAGTTCCCGAGGAGTATTATGAAATACCTCTAGGAAAGGCGAGGATAGCCAAACCAGGCACTGATGTAACCCTGGTTGCATATTCAGGGATGGTTCGTGTAGCCGAAGAGGCTGCTGTAAAACTGGGGGAAGACAACATTTCCTCTGAAGTGATAGATTTAAGGTGCCTTTCTCCGCTAGACTTGGATACAGTTATTGAATCGGTTAAAAAAACCAATAGGGTTGCCATTGTAGAAGAGACTTGGAAAACAGGTGGTTTTTCAGGAACAATCGCTAGCGACATACAAGAGGCAGCATTTGATGAACTTGATGGTCCAGTCATAAGAATAAACGGACCAGATGTGCCAGCGCCCTACGCTAGAAATATAGAACAACTTATGATCCCAAATTCAGATAAGGTAGTAGAATTAGTTAAACATAAGTTCGGTCTTTAATGGAGATGAGTCAGAAATGGCCACTGAATTAAAAATGCCCCAAATGGGATATGACATGGAGGAAGGCACAGTCGTTCGCTGGTTAAAAGAAGAGGGTTCCGCAGTAAACCGGAATGAAGCAATTGCAGAAATAGAAACTGATAAGGCTGTAGTGGAATTTGAATCGGACTCGGAAGGAGTCCTTTTAAAAATAATTGCTCCTGAAGGGACGGTAGTTCCCGTAGGACAAACAATAGCTGTAATCGGAGACGAAGGGGAAGAAACAGATAATATCTCTATCATAGATCTGAAGCCACCGAAAGAGGGAAAACTCGACCCAACAGAGGATGCAGCCCCTTCTACAGAACCTCAGGAGTCCACGCCGGCCATTTCCGTCACAAAAGAGGCTTCGGAAGTTTCGACCGGTAGGATTCTTTCAACTCCAATTGCCAGACGCATGGCAGAAGAACGAAATATAAATTTATCTTATATTTCTGGCTCTGGGCCAGGTGGACGAATCACGAAAAATGATGTGGAAAACTATAAGCCGGATAATTCTAATGTCGAGAAACCTGCTGAACCATATATATCAGCTGCGCCAACCTCCACAAATATTGCAGTTTCAAATAAGGACTCACATTCAGAAACAAGTGGAAAACAACCAATAAGCAGAATGCGGCAACAAATAGCCCGCGTCACAGTGAAAAGCAAGACTGAAAAACCTCACTTCTATGTTTCGGCCGACATTAATATGACGGATGCTATGGCAATACGAAAACAAATTAATGAGCAACTAAAAGACGACGGTGTGAGGTTGACTGTAAATGACCTAATTGTCAAAGCCTGCATACAGGCTTTGAAGAAATATCCGAAATTCAACGCTTACTATGAAGAAGATGGGATTCAGTACAACGACAAAATTAACATAGCCGTTGCAATAGCAGAAGAAGAGGGTCTGATAGTACCAGCGATTTTGGACTGTGGCGAAAAGTCACTCAAACAAGTATCACAGATGATAAGGGATTTAGTTGAAAGGTCATCAAGTGGCACTTTAAGTCCCCAAGAGTACACTGGAGGCACATTTGCAATAAGTAACCTAGGTATGTTCGATGTCAGCAGTTTTGTCGCGATAATACATCCTCCACAAAGCGCCGTATTAGCGGTTGGGACTGTATCGGAAAAACCAATAGTGGTCGACGGCGAAATAACCGTGGGACAAGTAATGACAGCAACTATTTCGGCAGATCATAGAATAGTAGACGGCGCCGAAGGGGCTCAATTTCTCATAGAAGTAAAACGCCTCTTACAAAGTCCAACTTGCTTAATTGTTTAGAAACTTGCTTGAAAATTTAGGGCAATTTTCTAATTTTTGGCAAACAAAGAAAAGATGAAGTCCCAGCGATAGTAAGCATCACCCCATTGAACAAAACAGCCATAGGTGCACCGAAGGCCCCTGCTATTGCGCCGATACTCAAATACCCAACAGGGGCCGTTCCAATACTTAGAACCCATGAACCCATTGCTCTTCCACGGTGCTCATTGGGAACATTTTGTTGCATCAATGTCTTATACAGAGTGTCCACAGACATAGCGCAGGCATTAACAAACAATAAGAAAATTGCAAACAGATAAAACTTATCTGAAAATGACAAAAAGATTTGGCCTAATCCGAAAAAAACAACCACATAAAACATCAGCTTTCCCTTATTTCTGTAATCACCTAACAAAGCTAACGCAAAAAGGCCCAAAAACCCTCCGACCTGACGAATGGCTGTCAATACCCCTAAACCAATAGGCCCAACCGATAAAATTTCCTTTGCAAAAACTGGTATCAAACTCATATGTGTAAAGCCAAATATTTCTGTAATGGAAGCTAAGCACATAAGGATAAGCAACACTGGATATTGCTGAATTAAGCTGATATAACCTTTTAAGTTAGAACTAAAACTCTCTTTTCTTGTAGATGCAGACTGGCCAGATTCAGCCGCTCCAAACAAAATTAAAAAGGAAATCACATACATCAAACCTATAACAAGGAATTGAAACCCGGGCCCCAGTGTAGATATCAAAATTCCTGAAATCAAAGCTCCGAAAACACCTCCCGTTTGGGAAGCTATTTGAAGCATGGATAGTCCGTTCAAAGAAAGAGATGGTCCAACG
>DTSF01000184.1:8083-10100 GCA_012965485.1 Dehalococcoidia bacterium | reverse complement strand
TGATGGGTCTTTACGCAAAAAGCATTAACTCGATTTAGGACACCTTCGTTTTTTGTCGAATTAACTGCAATAGCTCTGTTGTTGAACTGACAGGAAGTTCGCAAACATAATTTTCGCATAAGTAAGCCATTGCTATATCTGTTTTCGGTTCGCGGTCATTAAGTAGGGGATAAGTATCCCATTTGTTCCTAGCTTTTTCTGTGTAGCTGAAATAGGCGTTTCCACAAAAAATATGATTTGGGATATAGGACTCGTATAAACAGTTACGCATTTTTAAAGCATGTTTTGGATCATCTGCAATAATTGCTATTTCGATGGTTGGATAAATATAAGAATCGTAAACACATAACCAATTACCGAAAGAGACTGGATGCTCACTCGCGATGGTGGCAGTGGATTTCATTAATGATATAAATATATTTAGATATTCCGATTTGTTAGTTATCAAAGATAGCTTAAATAATGCTTCTGCAGTCATGGATGAGCCTGAGGGTGTGGCATTGTCGTAACTTTCGCTGGGTCTAATAATGAGGTCATCACCATCTTCTGGAGTGTCATACAGTCGTGTTTCGTGACTATCCCAGAATAAGGACACTAAGGTGTCTGCTATTTTTTCGGCTTTGGCTAACCATTCCAGGTCCAATGTTGCTTCATGCATAGCCAGCACAGCCAGTATAAGGGATGAATAATCCTCTAGGTAGCCATAACTGCCGATTTGACCTCCCTTAGATGAATGAAATAGACCGGAATTAAATTCAATAAGTTTTAATAAGGAATTAATGTTTAGTTTTGCTTGTTCCAGCAACTTATCCTCTTTGGTTACAAGATATCCTTCTATAAAAGAGAGTGACATAAGAGCATTCCAAGATAGGAGGCTTTTATTGTCTTTGAATGGCTTCTGCCGCCTATTCCTTATATCAGCCAATTTTTTCCTTATATTAAGTAAACTCGGGTCTTCGTTTCCCAAAAATCCAAAATCCATTCCTTTTGGATCGTAGTGGAGAATGGTTTTCCCTTCGAAGTCACCCTCTTCTCTTAGGCTAAAAGTTGATTTGAATAACGTCATCTCCAAATCGGTTAAATGGTGCCTAAATTCATTAGGGTCCCATAGGTAATAGGTTCCTTCTTGGCCTTCGCTGTCCGCATCTTCGGCGGAGTAAAACAGGCCATTTTCATCGGTCATGTCCCTGTCAACGTATTCATATATGTCTTTTGCAACCCTAAGATAGAAATTGTTACCTGTAACCTGGAAAACGTGAACGTAAAGTCTCGAAAGTAAGGCATTGTCGTACAGCATTTTTTCGAAATGAGGCACCAGCCATTTCTTGTCAGTCGAATATCTGTGGAACCCTCCGCCTAAATGGTCGTACATACCTCCAGAGGCCATCTTTTGAAGGGATGTTTCGACCATTTCTAGGGCCCGAGAATCTGGATGGTTTAAGTGGTATCTGAGTAGGAACTCTAAGGCCATGGACTGTGGGAATTTTATTGAATTCCCAAACCCACCCCATTCCCAATCGTATTGGGTGAGAAGTTGTTCGTATGCTTGTTCCAACAAACGAGGTTCAAAATTGTTGGTGGCAGGAGTCTCTGTTATCGAAGCTTTTATATTCTCTCGGAGATACGAGCCCGATTCCTCTATCTCGGGCCGCCTATTTTTGTATGCATCTGATATAGCTAAAAGTATTTGACCAAAACCTGGCATACCTCCTCTGGGTTTTGGAGGGTAATATGTACCTCCAAAGAACGGCAATCCTTCAGAGGTCAGAAAAACCGTCAAAGGCCAGCCGCCCTGGCCTGTCATAGATTGAACAGCTGACATGTAGATGGAATCTATGTCAGGTCTTTCTTCACGGTCTACCTTCACACTTACGAAATTATCATTCATTGTTTTTGCGATTTCTTCATTCTCAAAAGATTCGTATTCCATAACATGGCACCAATGACAGGATGAGTAGCCGACGCTTAAAAGGACGGGAACGTCGCGGGTTTTTGCCTCTACAAAAGCATCTAACCC
>DTSF01000184.1:0-8073 GCA_012965485.1 Dehalococcoidia bacterium | reverse complement strand
AGACCTGACATAGATTCCATCTACATGTCAGCTGTTCAATCTATGACAGGCCAGGGCGGCTGGCCTTTGACGGTTTGGCATGTGAGGTCTCGGTACTTCTCTGTGGGGTAGGGGGCGGTGGTGCCCGTCTCTCCTTGGTAAATAAAAAGGTGGCGACCCTGGAGGGACTCGAACCCACGACTTACTGCTTAGAAGGCAGTCGCTCTATCCACTGAGCTACAGGGCCACTTAATTATTTTCCAAGTTTGAATGGAAAACGTCAAATTAACAATTTAAGGGATATCGAACTATACCTCAAACCAATATCGATTGCGGCCCCTGTGATTAATAATGTTAAGCATGGGTAACAGGTAGGCAGAGTGGCAGTTGAAATGATTGGAAAAGCTCCAGAAATGATTGAAAACTTCGTTGACATTGCCTTATTTGGTTAATAATATCTATTAGTCTTCGAAATTAACGGAGGAATTGATGGTAACAAGAAAGACCAAGAAAATGATTGCGGTTGAAGAAAAATTTCGTCAGCCACTGGAGAAAATGCTCCCAGAAATGGTTACGGAGCAAGGTTTGACTGCAACGGCTGATTACCTTGGTGTTAGTAAGGCGACTTTAGCTTATTGGCTACTTAAATTCAGAATTGATGTTAGGAGAGTGGCCCTCGCACCCGGGGATACCATGCTTGTGACACGAATAGATACTTAGTCGTTGTGGTAACGGACCAAAAGGGATGTTAATCCAAAGATGGTATCCCTCTTTTATTGTAGTTCACGTTGGATTGCTTCCTTCGCCTCTCTTGATCTTTCCTTTTCAATGGTAGCTCTTCTTTTATCGTATTGTCTTTTTCCTCGACCAATCCCTATCGTAATTTTTGCATAATGTCCGGAGAAATAAAGCTTCAGCGGTACTATCGAATAACCTTTTTGCTGTGCTGCCGATACATACTTTCTCAACTCCTGTTTCCGCAGTAGTAATTTCCGGCTTCTGAGGGGATGGTGGTTTTGGCCCCTGGAGTACGGATACTGGGCGATATGGGCGTTGTGGAGCCATAATTCTCCGTTTGATGGGAAAGCATAGGAGCCCGCCAAATTAACTCTGTTATCTCTGATTGATTTTACTTCCGACGACTGTAGGACTAGACCGGCCTCGATGGTTTCTAATATTTCATAATCATAAGTAGCCCGGCGGTTTGATGCTATTAAGGTTTCCGACATGCATTCATCTCGTTAGTCATTTAACAGTTTATTTATTTCCTCATATGCTGCGTCAATTTGTTTTATATCGGCCTCTTTGCTATCTCTTGATGTAACCAATATATCCGGTGTGAGACCTTCGCCTTCTATTGGCCTTTTGTTAGGCGTGTACCAACGTCCGACAGACATGTAAAGGCCCCCGCCATTACTCAGTTTTCTAAAAACATTGACCGTTCCTTTACCGAAGGTTTGTTCTCCTATTACGGTAGCCCTATTATTATCTTGGAAAGCCCCCATTAGGATTTCGCTGCCGCTGGCACTGTATTTATTCACCAGAACCACCATTGGTAGATTAGAGGCAAATCCACCGCCCGATGCCTGCCATGTCAAATTTTCGTTTTGTCGTTCCTCAAGAAGAATTATTCCGTTATCTAAAAACATGTTGGCAATATCAAAAACCTGTTGTAAATATCCACCAGGATTACTCCTTAAGTCGAGAATTAAACCCTTAGAACCGGCTTCCAATTCCGTATTTAAAATTTCAGAAAGCCTCATTGGGGTGTCACCTTTGAATTCTGTAATCCGTATGTGGGTTATATCATCTCCTGGATCACTCCTAAGTAATACACTAGGCAAGGCTATAACATCCCTACTTACATCTATAATCGTTGTTTCAAGTTGCCCGATATGTTTCACTGTGAGGGAAACTATACTACCTTTGGGACCCCTTATTTTTGACACAGCCTCTAAGAGTTCGAGTCCCTCTATTGACTCTCCATCTACGGCCAAAATGATATCCCCAGCTAATATTCCAGCAGCCTCTGCTGGACCTCCCGCTATAGGGCTTATAATCTGTATCATGCCGTCTTCTCGTCTCCTCACGTGGGCGCCAATGCCTTCAAATTGTCCTGATAAATCTGTTTGTTCAATTTGTAGCACTAAAGGATCAACATATGAGGTATGGGTGTCTCCAACAGAATCAATCAACCCCTTAATGGCGGATTCCTCAAAAGTTCCAGGCTCAAAAGATGCGCGGTCAATATGTTCTTTGTTTAAAAGGGTCCATGCCTCCCATACAGCTTCCAGCTCTTTGGGAGTTCCTTCTGAGGAGCCTAATTTCTCTTCTGGAAATGTCGAGGTTACCGAGTAGGGAGCACTACTGTCAGAGTACTTAGCTGGTGTAGGTAAGTCTGTGTCATCGCTTATATCAGAAGAACAGGCGAGAACGGTTGAAATGAAAGACACTACACATATAAAAGCGAGTAATTTAGCCATTTTGTCTTATTTGTTCCCAGTGAATTATTTAAGGTGAAGAACCAATTTAGATTCTATTTTATCAATATGTAGTAAAACGAAATAGTCGTTAAGGCCAGAAAACATAAAAAGACGATTGACAATTGACGCAAGATCCGTATATTTATTTCAAAATGATTTCAAAAAGGGGATTGAAGTTTGAAATAATATGAATAAAGATGGTTTTCGCAGGACTCGGAGGGTCAGAAGTTATCCGGCCCATACGATAAAAGACACATTGGAAATCGCCAAAGCGATATATCATGATAATGCGGGGCTTCCCTTAGATAGGAAGCTTTTGGCTACCCATCTAGGCATAAGTCCTAGAAGTAGCAGTTTTACCACTCTCTTGGCAGCTTCTGAGCAATATGGATTTACCAGGGGACGATATAGAGACGATACCATTTCTTTAACTGATCTTGGGATTTCAATTTCAATGCCGAAATCGATTCAGGAACTTACAGGGTCTCTTCTAAAAGCTGCTCATATGCCCGAAAAATTCGGAAAATTAAACCAACTCATAAATGAAGGAGAGCTTCCAAAACCTGAATTTTTGACCAATCTGTTGGTAAGAGATTTGGGTATCGCTATTGACCAAACCGATGAGTTCACTCGTATATTTACGGAAAACCTTTCGTATATAGAGGGTATAGGAAGAGAAGGAAATGGACCAAAAATACTTCCACCACCTCTACCGGATAAGGCCGTACAAAACATAGTTGAAAATAAACCTGTTTCAATTGACTCTGTGATGAAACGCCCTCCATCACCCGTCGGAAAAGAGGGGTACTTGCTGTTTATTGATACAACGGAAACAGCAAAAAATATTACCTCAGCTGTAATTTCCCAATTTAGAACGCTCGGTATACCAACCAAAAGTATCGGTCCTTATGATGATTTGGATGAACCCGAAAAGGCGGTGGCTACGGTATTGGTCTTAAATGCCTCTGGATTCAATGAGGAAATTCAATTTACTGAAATATTTGCAGTCGGCGTGGCTAATGGAATTACACCTGGCAACGTTATTTTAGTTTCTGAATCAATAGAATTCCAGAAATATTTCCCGGCATCTGGTTTGAAGCAAGGTCATTTGCTTACATACCAAGATGTGAACAGCTTAGTGATGGGATTATTAACGCATTTAACTGCAAAGGGCTGCCTATCAATGAAAACTTCCATCCCCTAACTTTACATAACATTTATAGTGCGCAATGCCAAAGGTACCAGAATAACCTTGCTATTGAGATATTCTTTTTTCAATTGTGTTGATAAGCTCCCCTATCCCAAAGCCTGTCTCAGCTGAACAAAACACAGTTTGGTCAAACTGATCCATCAATTGGATGAGCGAAGGATCCCCATAAGCTTTATATTCTTTTGGTAGGAGGTCAATTTTATTCAAAGCTCCGATTTTAGGTTTGCCTGTCAAACCTAAATTTTCCAAGACTTCGTTGACCGCGTAGCAATGTTCGTACCGGTTTTTGTGGGAAATGTCAGAAACATGCACCAGAAGGTCGGCCTCTTCAGCCTCTTCTAAGGTGGCTCTGAAAGCGACAACAAGGCTTGTTGGGAGTTTTTGTATAAACCCTACAGTATCTGTCAAAAGGATCTCTTTTCCGTTATTCAAATGGATTTTGCGTGTGGCGGGGTCTAACGTTGAAAAAAGTTTGTTTTCGGCGATTACTCTTGATGATGCTAAGGTATTCAATAAAGTGCTTTTTCCTGCATTGGTGTAACCAACGAGGGAGACAATTGGCAAATCAGAACGTTTTCTTCTTTTTCGATATCTTTGTCTATGTTCTCTGACTTTTTCAATGTCCTTTTTCAATTTACCAATGCGGTTCCTAGCAAGGCGGCGGTCTGTCTCAATTTGCGATTCTCCAGGGCCTCTGGTGCCTATGCCTCCACCGAGCCTTTCCAAATGAGTCCATTGGCCGGCTAATCTAGGTAGAAGATACTCATGCTGTGCTAAATCGACTTGTAATCTTCCTTCATGGGTTTGGGCCCTCGAGGCGAAAATATCTAAAATAAGGGCGGTTCGATCTATGACTTTCGTACCAGGGAGTGCACTCTCAAGATTGAGCTGTTGAGTAGGTTTTAGTTCGTCGTCGCAGATGATGGTATCTATTTTTTTCCCTTTAACAATTTCTAAAAGCGATTCCAATTTTCCTTTACCGACATAGGTTTGCGTTGGCTTGGTTAATTGTTGGCTCACTATATCCACCACTTCGGCCCCTGCACCTGAGGCTAATTCCTGTAGTTCAGCTATCGAATCTTTGGGCTTCCACCTGGTTCTAGATCCTTTGATATGAACCCCGACGAGCATCACTCGTTCGGGTTGCGCTGCCACAGTATGTAGTTTGGTATATATGAGTTTTACTCCAATGTCTTGGTGGCTATTTTTGAGGTATTTTCCAACCTTCTAATCTTTTTAGACCTTCCTTTAGATCCGTTTCGGAAATTGTGAGAGAAAGACGTACGTAACCTTCTCCACTAGGCCCGTAGCCGTTTCCGGCAGTCACTACTACGTTTTTTTCCTCTAAAAGTAATTCGGCAAATTCTGCCGAGGTATATCCAGTTGGAATCTTTGCCCAAACGTACAGACTGGCTTTCGGGGGATCTACATTTAGTCCTATTTTATTTAAAGAATCGATAACTCTGTCTCGCCTCTTTTGATATAGAGCATTTCGAGCGTCAATTTCTTTGTCGGAGGCCTTCAGTGCTTCTATACCCATGTATTGGACCGCGTTTGGTATGCCTGAATCCAAATTAGATTTCACCACCATAAGCGCGTCAATCATATCTGAATTTCCTACAGCCATCCCTACTCTCCATCCTGTCATGTTGTAACTTTTGGATAGTGAATGGAATTCCAGACCGATATCCATGGCACCGGGAACTTCTAGAAAACTGATTGGACGATAACCATCGTATGCCACTTCGGTGTAACAGGCATCATGCATTATGGCAACATTGTATTGTTTACCAAAGCTAACTACATCAGCCAAATACCCTTTATCTACAACTGCCCCTGTAGGGTTATTGGGATAATTCAGCCACATTACCTTAGAGTTTTTAGCTATATCTTCTGGGATATCGTCGAGGTCCGGAAGCCATCCGTTTTCTTCCTTTAGTGGCATCCAATGGCATTCTCCTCCCGCAAACCAAGTGCCCACCGAATAAACCGGATATCCTGGGTCTGGAATCAATGCAATATCACCAGGGTCAATGAAACATAAGGCAACATGGCCTATACCTTCCTTTGCCCCGATGAGCGGGAGGACTTCTTTGTCCGGATCCACTGAGATGGAAAAGCGTTGTTGATACCATCCTGACACTGCCTTGCGGAATTCTGGCAATCCGTCCGTTTCTGGATACCTATGATTGGGAGAATCCAGGGCCGTTCTGTTGAGTTCAGCTATCACATTACTAGGAGTTTCCAGATCTGGATCACCAATTCCAAAGGAAATTACGTTCATGCCCTCTGCTTTCTTCGCAGCAATTTTTCTGCTTATTTCTACGAAAAGGTATGGTGGTACAGTATCTAGTCGCTTTGCGAATCTCATTTTCATTTAGCTCCTGCTTTCGACTTATTGTTAGTCCCAATCCTATTAATTTCAGTGAAAAACACCCTTATATACTGTCTCTATCGGTCCTTCCAATTCCACTTCCCCTGCCCCATCCCAACGAACTGTTAAATCACCACCGGGTAATTTAAGGTTAACTTCACCCGATATAATTCCTTTCATATGAGCTGCCACAGCTACAGCACAGGCTCCAGTACCGCAGGCCATTGTGATTCCAGACCCTCTTTCCCAAACCCTCACCTTTAACTCTTCCGGGCTCAGCACATTTACAATTTCAAAGTTAGTTCTGTTAGGGAAAATAATGTGATTTTCAACTTGAGGGCCTATCAATTCCAACGGAAAACTATCCACGTCATCGTCGATAAAAGCAATAGCATGAGGGTTTCCCATCGATACAAAACCAAGGGATAAATCATATCCATTGACATGCAGAGAATAATCGAAAATTGGATTATCGGAATCGATTCTTACCGGAACTTCCTGTGGGATTAGAATAGGAGGCCCCATACTGACCCTTGCACCGATCATTTGACTATTTTTTAAGATTGGGGACACATCTAAATTTCCAGCCGTTGTTTCAACTGTGACTACCTGCAAAGCACAGCTTACCAAACCTTCATCTCTAGCAAAACTAACCAAACAGCGTATTCCATTCCCACACATTTCTCCTTCGGAACCGTCAGCGTTGAACATACGCATTTTTAGCTCGGAATCGTTAGATGGTGGGGATGCGACGATTAGACCATCTGCCCCTATACCTTTGTGCCTGTCGCTGACAATTTGGGATATGTGTTTCCAGTCAAGATCATACTCGAACCCGTTGACGAAGACGTAATCATTTCCTGCTCCATGCATTTTGGTGAATTTCATATCTAACTCGTACCTAATTAGTTGTCGGATTTGGTGCTAGGAATTCTAACATTGAATGGACTTCACAGGCATGAGTAAATGGTTTATGTCAACAAACGTGATATTTGGCTGGATATTTCCACAGGGTTCAATTCGTGTGAATCAAACCAGGTGACAGATCTGTCAATTCTACGGAACCAATTACTCTGGGTGCGTACAAGTCGGTGGGTACGTGATTTTATCTTCGAAATACAAAATGCCCAGGTTGAATTTCCAAGGAGGTATTCCGATATTTCTTTATATCCAATACCACCCATAGCCGAAAGGTCGGTACCGTAACCGGAGTCTAGTAATGTTTGGGTTTCTGGAATCCATCCATTCCTAATCATCTTGTCTGCCCTAGAATCAACTTGCGGATACAGCCGATTTCTTGGCATCTGAATACCGAATATAGGCACTTTTGCTAGGCCCTGAAAGCCGTTTTTCAATGATGTTTTGGTATAATTGTTAGAGTTGTGGATTTTCTCTAAGGCCCGTATAACCCTTCTTGGATTATGCAGATCGATAGAGTTGGCCAAATCTGGAGAAATATTGGTTAGCTCTTCTACTAAATTCTCCAAACCTATTCTAGATAAGCGATCAGACATATGTTCTCTAAGCTGTGGGTTTGGTGGGCCACCATCTAAAGTCCAATTCTCCAAAAGGGCTATTAGGTATTGACCCGTTCCTCCAACGAGGATTGGGGTTTTTCCTCGGGACTGTATCTCGCATGCGGCATCAGATACCAGCACCTTGAAATCAAAGACACTAAAATTTTCATCAGGGTCCTTACAATCGAATAAGTGATGGGGAACAGATTTCGTATTTTCTAGGTTGGGCTTGGCTGTCCCAATAGTCATTCCTCTATATATTTGACGACTATCGGCGTTGATAATCTCACCGTCGATTTGATGGGCAAGATTGATACCGACCTCGCTTTTTCCCGTACCTGTAGGTCCTAGTATTACTATCATTTTAAATATTGGGAATCTGAGACCTTCTTTATAATCCTTAGAAAGCTGTCGATTGTGAGGCTAGCACTACCAATTAGAACCCCATCTATTCCTTCTAGTGACAAAAATGACTCCATGTTCTTATCATTTACACTACCTCCATACAGT
>DTSF01000183.1 GCA_012965485.1 Dehalococcoidia bacterium | reverse complement strand
AACCGGTCTATCCAGCCCCAGTGAAGATCTTATTCTTTCGGCAGTCACCTTCGTTCTCGGAACCTATGGGCCTGGTGATCCAGTAAGGGTGATGCTGGGAACTAGGTATGATGAGGCGACTGCCGAAAGAATAAGATCTTCACTGGGGCTGGATAGACCGGTTATAGTCCAGTATGCTGACTACGTATCTGGGGCAATTAGGGGAGACTTTGGGGAGAGCCTTAGATATCGAGGTCGATCAGTAGGCCCCTTACTGGCTTCAAAAATGTGGGTTTCTTTCCAAGTTAACCTCGCTGCCATGTTTGTCAGTTTGTCCATCGGGTTACCTTTGGGATTTTGGATAGCCCATAAACAAGGCACTTGGGTAGATCCGGCTGCTGTTGCACTTACTTTGGTTCTAATGTCCGTACCCATTATGGTAAGCATTCCTGTAGTTTTGTGGGGCTTATGTTTGAAATTGAGTCTGGTGCCATGTTCTGGGTGGGGTGGATTTTTTGACCTGAGGATTATAGTTCCCGCTATCACAATGGGAATTCCTGGAGTTGCCGGACTTGCTCGTTTGATGCGGACTAGTACTTTAGATGTATTTGGCCAAGATTTCATCAGAACCGCAAGAGCAAAGGGTTTAAGTGAAAGATATATTGATATGAGACATGTTTTGAGGAATGCAATCATTCCCGTCGTAACCATCCTGTCATTTTCTTTAGCTGGTATGTTGACCACCGGGTTCATAACTGAAAGATTACTTGGGATACCAGGGGTAGGAGATTTTGCTATTCAGGCTATTTTTAACAGGGACTATCCGGTAATAATGGCATTCACTCTCATACTATCAACTGCCTTTGTAGTTGCTAATTTGTTAGCTGACATCGCATACTCCCTAATTGATCCACGCATAAGGTTCTCATAGTGGATACATCCATCAGTAATAAAGGTCATTTGTCTCGAGCCTTCACTAGGCTATGGCATAAAAAACTAGCAGTGGCATGTCTGATTGTTATCACTATCATTTATTTTTTGGGTATATTTGCGCCCTGCGTAGCACCTTATGGATATAACGAGCAGGATTACCAATCAATCAGGGAGGCTCCCACAATGGAACATATAGCTGGGACTGATCTGAAAGGAAGGGATGTTTTTTCTAGGGTTCTTTGGGGGATACAAAACACGGTGATAATAACCTTGGTAACGATTCTCACAGGGGGATTGTTGATAGGGGTATCCCTTGGATTGATTTCTGGATACTATGGAGGCAAGGCTGACTCATTAATAATGAGGATAGGTGAGGTTTTTGCCTCTTTTCCGGACATCCTGTTAGTTATTTTATTAGCTGCTACTTTAAGGCCAAGAATTTTAGATTTTGTTCGTTGGATCGAAGATAATACAATATTAGACGGGTTAGTGAGATCTGGAATAGCTGACTATTTAGTAATCTCGTTGGCTTTAGTTTCGTTTAGCTGGGTTGGGATGGCCCGCTTAGTCCGGGGGCAAGTTTTGTCTCTAAAGAGTTCACAATATGTTGAAGCGGCTCAGGCCACAGGAGCCTCAACTTCACGGATTTTATTTATTCATCTCCTACCGAATGCTATAGGCCCCATCGTAGTTATGGTCTCAATGGGCATGGGCACCCTGATCGGAACAGAGATTATCTTGAGTTGGCTTGGCTTGGGTATACAGCCACCGCGACCTAGTTTAGGAACGATGTTACTGGAAGCAGGTAGTATTAGTGCGTTTCGGGTTGTCCCGTGGATGTTAATCGCTCCCGGCTTTGTAGCTTGGTCATTAGTTCTGTGTTGGAATTTGTTTGGCGATGCTATGAGTGATGTGTTAAACCCCAGCACTAGGTGAGTATGATAAATCGTTAAATAAAGTGAGATATGAAAGTCCATTTGGTAGACGGGACATATGAATTATTTCGATCCCATTTTGGGCAACCTGAGAGATTAGCACCTGACGGAATGCATGTTTCAGCCGTTAGGGGTTTGATAATGACCTTGATATCATTACTACATCAACCTGAGGTTACTCATCTAGCAGTGGCCTTTGACAGTTCAATTAAATCTTTTAGAAATGAGTTGCTACCAACATACAAGGATGGATCGGACACCCCCTTAGAGTTGGAAATGCAATTTCCACTAGCTGAGAGGGTGGTAAATGCGCTGGGTATAGTGTCATGGCCTATGCATGATTATGAAGCCGACGATGCATTGGCCACGGGGGCATTACTCTATGCAAAACAGGATACAGTCCAGCAGGTGATCATTTGCTCACCCGACAAGGATTTATGTCAAATGGTTTCTGGGGATCAAATCGTATGCCTAGACAGGAAAAATAATTTTATCCTGAATGAATTTGGCGTGCTGGAAAAATTTGGAGTCTTGCCAGTATCAATACCCGATTATTTAGGACTGGTTGGTGACACTGCAGATAATATACCAGGCATTCCAAAATGGGGCGCGAAATCTAGCTCTACTCTCCTTAACCGATATATTCACATAGAGGACATACCAAACACTTACGGACTTTGGGATGTTTCAGTAAGAGGGGCTGCAGCTCTAAGTTTGAGCCTTGAAAATAATAGAGAGAAAGCCTACCTATATCGGGAAATCGCTACAGTCCGTACCGATTTGGAGATTACTGAAACCCTTAAAGAGTTAGAATGGCTAGGGGCTTCAAAGAATCTTTTTCCATCTTTGTGCCGTGAATTGGGTTTGGGGAATTTATCGAACCGGCCCCAAAAATGGCAGTAGGATCAAAGTAAATTTACTGACTAGCTTTTAGACAAATATTTTGCGTATAACTGGTAGCCAATCAAAACTGCTT
>DTSF01000182.1 GCA_012965485.1 Dehalococcoidia bacterium | reverse complement strand
ACTTTAAGACTAAAAATGTACCTGTCTAAGGTGGTAGACAAGGAGGTGTTTTTTTTGAGGATTGAGAAAAATCTGGCCCGGCACCCGTTTTTAGGGGCTACCTTTGCGCGTTGAGCAAAATATTAAAAAAGACATCAGTGGTATTTCACAGCTGACCCCCCCCCCCTTTAGCGAATGCCCCCTTGTTTTCGACCATTTTCGGCCCGAAGGGCCGAAATTAGCGTATGCCCCCCTTGTATTCGACCATTCTGAAAACAGCGAAGCATATGAAACTTCCATGAGACTTATGGCAGAAGAGGTGATGCCTAATTTATCGGACCTTACCGGAGACCAGCTGCCGATGGGCTAATTATTTTTACCTTTCGGTGAAGGTTGGCATAACTTCTTTTGCAAAAATACTTAGCTGAGATAAGTATTCGTCCCTCGGCATACCTTCCGGCCAATGAAGGATAATATTCTCCAGACCAGGATATTTTTCTTCGGCTTCTTTAAGAAATTCGATTTGGTGCGAAGGTGGACCACATATCCATGCCTTCTGCTCAACTCCATCCTCTATCCGGGGGGTCCTCGCTGGGGCGCCCGGAGTTCCCCAAACGCGCCCCTCTTCATCTGCATATCTGACAAACCCAAACGGCGCAAACCATTTAAATCGCTCATCATGGTACGGACGTAGCCTCTCCACAGCCTCTTTTTCGTTTTCCGCTATATAAAATCCGATTCCCAAAGCCAAATTACTACCCAGCACATTTCCTCTGCCATTTTCTTCACATGCATCTCTAAACCTCTGAAACACTTCGTCTACCAATTTTTCTCCAGTCAAGGCAACCACGCCTTTGAATCCATTTCTGGCTGTAAAATCGATACTTCCTCCGCTCACAATAGGCTGCCAGGTTTCCACCGGTAGATTCACGGGCTTTGGAACCAAAGTTATCTCTTCCAGGTCATATCCTCTATACGGGACGCTTACAGGAATTGTATAGTGTTTCCCGTGATTGCTGAATGATTCGCTGTTAAAAGCTTTTAAAATAACCTCTATTTGTTCTTCAAATAATTCCCTATTTAAATCATTATCTATAACTGGGGAACCAAACGTTTCTACTTCACGAGAGTGATAGCCTCGTCCCACCCCGAATATCATCCTTCCCCCCGTAAGTACATCGGCCATGGCATAATCTTCAGCTAACCTAAGAGGATGCCACATAGGCACAATATTGAATCCACACCCGAACTTTAATTTTTCTGTTTTTGCGGCCAGATGTGTGCTAAGCAATATCACGTTCGGAATACATTCATATCCCTCCCTTTGAAAGTGATGTTCTGCCATCCAAAGAGCATAATAGCCGAGTTCATCCATAAGGATCGCCGCCTTTTCAGCTGTCTCCATCGACTGAACCAACTGCTCATTTTTGTATCTCCTGTCATCAGCCGGAATTCCGTCGAGTCCCACATCTTCCAAATCTATATTTCCAACATAAAAAACCGAAAAGTTTTTAATCATTCAGTACCTCTAGTTTTCATATTCAATTGTTTCCACTAAAAAGCGGGGCGTCATTTTTTCCGTTCCCTAACTGGCAACCATGGCCCTGGAGGCCCTTCAGAAGGTTTACAAACGAGGCAGGCTCTAAAACCTTCCTCATAAGCCTGTTTTAAGGATCGGAAATATCGCCTATTCTGAGGTTTTGTACGTCTACCAGGAGGGCAGTTGGGTCTGCATACAATTCTTGTAGTAGTGCAAGCGTTAAATTTAGCGTTCATGGTCCCATAGACCTCGGGTACCTACATCTACGCCGCCATCCACAGATAAGATCTGCCCAGTTATCCAAGCTGATTCATCTGATGCAAAAAACAACGCTGCATTGGCTATATCTTGAGGATAGCCGGTACGGCTCAAATTAACCTCGGCATTTACTACCCTTCCATCTCCAACAGTCCCCCTAAACAATCCAGCAGCTATAGTATTTACTCTAATGTTGTCTGCATATAGTTCGCCCGCAAGATTTTGTGACATTCCAATAACGGCACTTTTGGCAGCACCGTATGAAGCATTTCCTGCCTGACGCACATTGAAGCTAGCTGCAACTGTTACTATCGATCCACCGCCACTCTCTTTCATAACCGGGCGAACGGTCTGAGCAAGGTTATAAAGACTATTCATTGTGTTGGCAACCGTACTGTCCCAAAAGCTTTGGTCGATATCCTCTAAACTGCGGTTCGGGTCAAAATTCCCTCCAGCTGCAGCATATAGAATGTCTATTTTCCCAAACTCATCGACTACGTTGTTCACAATTTCCTCAACCGCCTGTTTTTCAGAAAGATCTCCAGGAACTACGATCGCAGTTCCTCCCAGACTCTCTATTTGACTTGCTGTCTCTTTAAGACGTTCTTCTCCTCTTGCCGAGAGAGCCGTTTTGGCTCCTTCTTGGGCAAACAATCTGGCTGTAGCTCTGCCCATTCCTTGTCCAATACCAGTTAGCAAGGCAACCTTATTTTCTAATCTCATATTTCTCACTATTTCACTACTTAGTTATCAAGATAATTGGATTTTACGCCCCCGAACTATATGTATTGGAGGAGCTCTCCAGTCTTGAACCGAACTTAAAAATCGGACAATTTCATACCGGTATTTACACCCGTGAGGAAGGACAGGTCTTACCTGTTAAGGTGGCGGAAGCCTGTATGCATAAGATTCAGGAAGCTGGTGGGAAAGCCTATTTGAACACTCTTGTCGATTCCATCACTCAAAGCGGTGACAAAGTTTTTCTGCGCTTGGATGACGAGGAAATGGAATTTGACCAAGTAGTGATAGCTGCGGGAATAGACTCGACTAAATTGGCGAA
>DTSF01000181.1 GCA_012965485.1 Dehalococcoidia bacterium | reverse complement strand
TTCATGCAAAAGACCTCCATTTCCACTGAACGATATGAGAATGTACGCTCCGACATAACTGGGTATCACGAGCGGTAGAAAAGTAAGAACTGACCACAGTTTGCGGTATGGTAAATTAGTGCGAATCGTCAACCACGCGATTGGCACAGCTATAACGGCGGATAACATGGTAACGGTGATAGCTAAAAACACAGATCTAGCAAAAATCTTGACCGTTTTAGGCCTTATTAGCCATACCCATACATCAGAGTCCGAACCCGCAACCCGATTTACTAGATAAATTAGTGGGGTTATACATACTATAGCCGCAATTAGTGATGGTATTAGAATCCACAATGAGGTGTTGATAGGTAGTGATTTTGTTAAAGTCAATGCTTACTGATTTTCCTTGGGAGTCTAGTAATAATTGAAGTGGCAATGTCAGGATTAGAGGATCATGAAAACTTTATGGTAAGTATAGGCTAATTCTGTAAGAAAGTATGAACTAACTAATATAGTTTCACAGAGCGTACTATTAAATGCTCCCGTACTAAATTGCTGTTTTTCCATAGTGAACGTAAAATGCGCTCTCAAACAGAATGCATCGAAGGGGGACTAAGTTGTTAGAACAGTTCAAAGTGCAACCGGAAGATCAAGTTAGAGTAACCGAAAGTAATCTTAGAAAAACGGTGGAGGCTGTATTTTCCAAGATGGGGCTTAACGACTCTGACTCAGCGTTGGGAGCTGATGTTTTGGTAAAGGCAGATATGAGAGGTGTGGACACTCATGGTGTCTCCAATATGTTGCGGTCTTATGTCACAGGGTATGGGAACGGGGAACTTAATTCTCACCCTAATTGGACTATAACAAGAGAAACCCCAGCCACCGCAAATATCGATGGCGATAGAGGCTTGGGGATAATTGTAACCCCGAAAGCAATGGATATAGCGATTGAAAAGGCCAAGAATGTGGAAATGGAGGTCTTTTGCATGAAACAACAAGGACTTTTTTCGGTGTTGGCAGTGTACCTACTATGTATGGCTATTACGGAAGTCTCTTAACCTTAAGCCTACTCAATTACCCCTACATAATACTTACAATTAGGTCAAATTTATCAAATATGGATGTGTCGGGGGAAGAAACTGCCAAAATGATGGGGTTGAGTCGTCTTCAAACTCTAATCAAGGTGACCATACCTTCAGTCAAACCCGCCATTCTATCAGGATCACTGTTAGTGTCTTTATATACATTGAGTGATTTTGGAGCTGTTTCTTTACTTCGTTACAAAACTTTCACCTGGTCAATTTATACCCAATATGAAGCTGGGTTTGATAGGAATGCGGCTGCATTATTATCTCTAACATTGTTTATTGTGGCTACAGGATTTATGTGCTTTGAACTTCTAGTTAGAGGAAACAAAAGGTATTATAAAAGTTCAAGTACCGCATCAAAAAAACTCCCCTTGATAGATATAGGAAAATGGCGATGGCCGGCCGCTGGGGTGTGCGCTGTGGTATCTCTGATATCCGTCGCAATTCCAATATCCGTTCTTCTTTATTGGGTGGCTAGGGGGTTGTATCACGGGGAGACCGCCGCTATTTTAGGTGCAGAATCCAATCATGTTTTGGCTCTGAATTCCATTATGCTTTCTGTACTCACAGCAGGTGTAGTAGTTACCTTATCCCTACCGGTGGGTTATTTAGCAATCAGACATTCTGGTTTTTTATCAACCACCATCGAAAAGATGTGTTACACGGGTTATGCTTTACCAAGCATCGCAGTTTCTTTGGCACTCGTATTTTTCGGATCGAAAATAGGGTCCCCCATCTATCAATCGATATATTTATTAGTTATGGCCTGCGCTGTGTTATGTATGCCTACGGGACTAAGTGCGATAAGGTCCTCAATGACCCAAATAAGCCCTCGGTATGAGGAATCATCCATGACCCTAGGCAAAAGTCGTATCAAATCTGTGATTGCGACTAATATGCCCCTCCTAAAATCTGGTCTTACAATGGCCGCTGTGACTGTATTCTTAATAACTATGAAGGAGTTACCAGCGGTTCTTCTACTGGCCCCTTTGGATTTCCATACTCTCACTACTGCAATTTGGTCATTTACTTCAGAAGCATTTTTTGCAAGAGCCGCTATACCTTCCCTTTTGCTAATCTTACTGTCATCCATACCACTTACTATAATAGTTATGAAAAACAACATTTTTAATAATTCATGGGGTGAATAGATAATTGGCTGACTCTCTTTTGGAATGCAGTAATCTGAACATCAAGTTCGGACAGAATCACGTGATAAAAAACCTAAATATGCATTTATCAACGGGTGAAATACTTTCTATCCTTGGCCCCAGTGGGTGCGGGAAAACTACCCTTCTTAGAATAATCGCAGGTCTAGAAATTCCCCTCAAAGGAAACATTTTTCTCAAAAATCATGAAATCTTTGGACCAAATATTAATTTACAACCATCAGACAGAAATATAGGGATGATATTCCAAGATTACGCTTTATTTCCCCATCTAACTGTAGAAAAAAATATACTATTTGGGATTTCAAATCTTGAACAGAAAATGCAGGATGATAATGTAGAAAGGGTTCAACAGTTAACCAGGCTTCAAGGATTAATGAGTAGGTATCCACATGAACTATCAGGTGGTCAACAACAAAAAGTCGCCATAGCCAGAACCCTGGCAACTAACCCAACCGTTTTACTGATGGATGAGCCATTCTCTAATCTTGATGCTTCCTTACGGTTATCGGTCAGAATGGAAATAGAACAAATCTTAAAATCAAGCAATACAGCTACAATATTTGTAACCCACGATAGAGAAGAGGCTTTTTCTATTTCAGATCGG
>DTSF01000180.1 GCA_012965485.1 Dehalococcoidia bacterium | reverse complement strand
ACAGGAGTCATAGGAAATTTAGAACGAAGATATACCGAGACGGAATCAGAAAATGTGCGTAAAGACATAGAGAGGTATATGACATCCCTTCCTTGCCAGGGATGTTCAGGGCAACGTTTGAAACCGGAGTCATTGGCGGTGACGATCGGAAATGAAACCATCATGAGTGTGTCTGACAAATCCATTTCAGAAGCGGCTGATTGGATTGCCTTACTTGAAAAGCCAAAAACTCTTTCAATTAGAGATAAATCGATAGCCTCACAAATTTTGAAGGAATTATCTGGCAGGCTGCAGTTTCTGCTCAATGTAGGTCTCGAATACCTAACACTTTCACGCACTGCTTCCACTTTGAGTGGTGGGGAAGCCCAGAGGATACGACTCGCAACGCAGATAGGGTCCGGTCTAATGGGAGTGCTATATGTATGCGATGAGCCATCTATTGGTCTGCATCCTGCAGATGATTATAGGCTCATAAACACACTAAAAGGGCTTAGAGATGTTGGTAATACTGTCTTGATTGTGGAACATGATGAGGCAATTATGCGAGCAGCTGACCATATAGTGGATCTGGGGCCGGGTGCAGGGGAACATGGCGGTGAGGTAGTTGCCTCAGGGACTGTTAGCAAGATTATGAGCTCCAAGAATTCGCTCACCGGACAATATTTATCTGGTAGAAAAGTAATCGACACACCTCAGACCAGAAGATTATTCAATGGAAAATATCTAAAAATTGAAGGTGCTGAACAAAACAATTTAAATTCGATAGATGTAACGATTCCCCTCGGCATATTGGTATGTATCACTGGTGTTTCAGGGTCAGGTAAAAGCACCCTGATTAACGAAATACTCTACAAACACTTATCACAACACTTCTACCGAGCTAAAGATCGGCCAGGTAAATTCAAAAGTATTAAAGGTCTTGAGAACATAGACAAAGTCGTCAATATTGACCAATCACCGATCGGAAGAACTCCGAGGAGTAATCCTGCTACATACACAGGCACGTTTACCCCTATACGAGAGCTCTTCGCCCAAGTACCTGAAGCAAGAAGTAGAGGCTACAAACCTGGTAGATTCTCATTCAACGTCAAAGGAGGAAGATGTGAAGCCTGCTCCGGTGACGGTTATATCAACATAGAGATGCAATTCCTACCTGACGTTTCTGTTCCTTGTGAAGAATGCCAAGCAAGTAGGTATAACAGGGAAGCATTAGAGATAGAATACAAAGGCTTAAGCATCTCGAATGTTTTGCAATCAACGGTAACCGAAGCACTAACCATTTTTTCTAACATACCCAGAATAAAGATAAAATTACAGACCTTACAGGATGTGGGGCTTGGCTACATCAAATTGGGGCAACCGGCCACACATTTGAGTGGCGGTGAGGCTCAAAGAGTCAAATTAGCAACAGAGCTTTCAAAAAGAGCTACTGGACAGACCTTGTACATTCTGGATGAGCCGACAACAGGGCTTTCTTTCGAAGACTGTTCTCAATTATTGAGAGTGCTACAGCGACTTGTCGACGCAGGAAATTCAGTTGTCTTAATTGAGCATCATCTTGATCTAATAAAAAATGCCGATTGGATAATAGATCTTGGCCCGGGGGCGGGGGATAAAGGGGGAAATTTAGTGTATGAAGGAACTCCTGAAAATGCCACCCGACACCAAGGTTCTTATACAGGAAAATATCTCAAAAACATACTGCCATAAATACATCTGTGATGGAAAGGATAAATCTTATTCCCTCATTGTTTATAAACAGTTAATCCTTCGGTAGTTAAGCCCTCGTAATATAAATTGTTATACCCACAAAAAGTGAGAAATGAATGATAAACTACTTGGTATATTGATAGGGGTGCGTTGAAGATTGTTAGCCTGAAATCCATATGGTAGACTTGAGCCGAAATTCGGCTCCATTTTGAATGGGCAAAGTAATTCCAAAAGTGAACTGTAAAGTAGCCGGAAATAAAGCTAACAAAGGGTAAAGCTAACAAAGGGTGCTGGATAAAAAGGTGCCCCAGCAAAGGAGGAAATCTCTTGAAGTGGATTGATTATGAAAATGCCAAAACGGTGGATGAGGCTATAAAGATCCTCTCCCAGTCAGGCGGAAAAGCTCGCCCTATGGCTGGGGGTACAGATTTGATTGTTCAATTGAGGGTTAAAGACCCAAGAGTGGACGCAGATATTGTTGTAAATATTAAAGATATACCAGAACTAAATGAGCTTAGCTATAACGCAAAGAAAGGGCTCACCATCGGTGCAGCCGTTCCGTGTTACAAAATTTATAACGATGACAATGTTATAAACCACTTTCCTGCATTGATTGATTCCGCCTCATTAATTGGTGGTACTCTAATACAAGGTAGAGCCTCTCTAGGAGGCAACCTGTGTAACGCAGCCCCGAGCGGGGACTCAATCCCCAACCTTGTCGCACATAACGGGGTAGCTACTTTAGTGGGCCCAAACGGTACACGTGAAGTTGCGGTGGAGGACATCTGCACCGGACCACGACAAACATGTATTGAAAAAGATGAGTTATTGGTTTCTATTAACCTTCCTAACCCCGGTGAAGGGTTTGGTGCCAACTACATCAGATTTATCCCTCGAAATGAAATGGATATAGCTGTCGTAGGTGCCGGTGTATCGGTAAATATTTCTTCTGGCAAATTCACTGCGGCCAAGGTCAGTTTGGCATCGGTTGCCCCTACTCCAATTTCGGTACCAGATGCAATTAGTGCCCTGGTAGGGGAATCAGTAGGAGAAGGTCCGATACAAAATGCAGCCAACGCGGCAAAAAAAGCAGCAAAACCAGCAAAGGTAGCAAAAAGTAGCAAAAGTACCAAACGCTGCAAAAGCAGTTAAATCAGC
>DTSF01000179.1 GCA_012965485.1 Dehalococcoidia bacterium | reverse complement strand
TTCAACAAAAATTGACTGTGTTTCTAGCTAATGTTATGTTCAGCATAGGAAATGTATTTTCACAATAGCGAGGAACAAAATGAGTGTTACAGTAGGCACTGGCAATTTTAAATATGAAGCCGTAGATTCATGGCCAACACTCCCTGGTGGAGCCACACTGATAGAAACACCCGGAGTGGCAGTGAACTCACAAGATGAAATATACACATTCAGCCGTAATACTGACCATCCAGTAATGGTTTTTAATAGAGACGGCAACTTCTTAAGAGGATTTGGGGCGGGTATATTTAGCAATAGAACACACGGTATCTTGATAGGCCCTGATGATACTGTCTACTGCGCGGATGATGGAATCCACACAATAACTAAGTTCACTAGGGAAGGTGAACTACTCATGACAATAGGTACTCCAGGTAAATCCTCAGAAATATGGAAAGGTGAACCTTTCAACCGCCCAACACATGCTGCGGTATCAAAAAAGAGTGGAGATATATTCATAACCGACGGATACGGAAATTTTCGAGTTCATAAATATTCAGCTGAGGGTGAATACATCAAATCATGGGGAGAACCTGGTATAGAACCTGGCCAATTCCTCAGACCTCACAATATAGCTGTAGACGACAGCGACAGGGTTATAGTGGCAGATCGTGAAGCTCATCGAGTGCAAGTTTTTGATACAGATGGCAACGTTATAGACGTTTGGAACAATATATTCATGCCCAATGGGCTAACTATTGGTCCAGACGGGAATATATATATTGGCGAGCTACCAGGTATGACACAAGCAGATCCTACTCCTCCTAACCATGGACACAACATAAGTATCATCAGCCCTTCTGGTGAAAAACTCGGGAGAATTGGTCATCCTGAAGAAGGTGAAGATCCTGGTAAATTCATAGCACCTCATGGTATCGGTGTAGATTCACACGGAGATATATATGTTGGTGAAGTTTCATATACGATCAGGGGCAGCCATATGAATCCACCAAAGGAACTTCGTAGCCTAAGTAAACTTAGAAAAGTAACTTAGCCTCTTAAGTCAGATCATCAGGTATAGGCCACCCATCGGGTATATGTTGCAAGTCATCTTCTACCTTGTACACACTCATTCCGCGCGCCTCGTAATTGGACAAAGCGTATGGGTGATCTAGACTACAAGTATGCAGCCATATCCTAGATGCCCCCATGGAAAATGCGTCGTTCAAAGCATTTGTCAGAAGGTGACCACCCAACCCGCTTCCAAGGTATCCCGGAAGTAATCCGAAGTAGGATACTTCCACATTGTTATTATCTTGGGGATCCAGCATATAAAACCCGATGGGTTTACCTGAGAGTTCCATGGTCCACAGAGATATGCATGAATCTGAAATCCATTCCTCCCACTCATTAAAACTCCAGTAATACCTATCAACCCAGTACCATTCCCTACCAACTGTCCTGTAGAGCCATTGAGCAAAAGCAGGATCTGGTTCTTTGACTTGGGTTATTTTCAAATCGGTTTGAACAACCAACTTTCGATTGATATTTTCTCGTGAAAATATTTCTAGATAATGCACGGTCATAGGAAAATCTATCATGACAATTTATATCTATTCAGCAGCTCCATATTTAATTCAAATCCAATGCCGGGTCTGTCAGGCACAGTAACATATCCATCAGTATCGGGAACCATTCGTGGCATAAACATCTCTGCCCTAAGTGGGTCAACCGCAACTGGATAATATTCCAAGAATTCCCCATGCGATATACCAGCGGCAAGAGGTAATTGAAGTTCTTGGCAACCATGCGGAGCTATCGATACACCTTTTTCTTTAGCTAGATCGGTTATATCTTTAGCAATGTCATATCCAGGGCAAATTGCAACGTCAACGTTCAGAATATCAGCTCCCTGATGGTCAAGGAGGGTTTCGAAATGGGAAAAATGATATCCATTTTCGCCAGTAGCAATTTTCCCCTTCGAGTTTTCTTTCAAAACACCATGTTCTCTATACCGATGTATTGGCATGGGTTCCTCAAACCAATACACTCCAAATTTATCTAGTTCATAAGCAAAGTCTAATGACTGATTCAGATCTAAAGCACAATTTGCATCAACCATCAAAACCACATCATCCCCTGCAGCCTTCCTAGCCGCCTCCACCCTAAGCATATCACCCCTAATACCTTCATTTGGATCACCGATTTTAATTTTCACAGCACCAGCATTCATTTCATTAATATTGAAAAGAACCTCATCTTGAAGTTCTTTAAGCCCCTTCCCCTCGGCATAATAACCTCCAGCAATATATGTTCTAATACGATCTTGGCTCCCTCCTAGTAATTCATGAACTGATTTTCCTAAGGCTTTACCTTTTATATCCCAACAGGCGATGTTTATTGCTGCCAAAACTTGTGTGTTAACTCCCCCTGGGCCCAATATCTTTATGTGTTTTTCACCCAAATCTTCCGCTATCTTCCTAGTTTCAAGCGGGTCTCTTCCAATCAACAAGTCACGGAAATAATCGACAAACGGGGGAAACACATTCAAAGGCCTTTCAGCAGCAGTACCACCATTCCAACCAAAACCATCGATTCCTTCATCCGTCTTAACTGTGACTTTATGGAGCCTGCCTGGGCCGTAAAAGTGGCCTCCATTCCAAATCCCTGGCCTTTCCCATTCAAAAACGTCACTTATCACATCAATAATTTTCATTAGACTAAAACCTCCCGTCTCTTAGCTTTAATGAACGACTCAGAGCCAAATGTAATAGCACCCGCAACTACAAATACAAGGCCTCCTAGCAATCCTCGGCCTGGATCCTCTGAAAGAACCAACCAGGCTAATAGAACACCGGCAGGTGGTTGTATAAATGAGTAAAATGTTACTGTCGAAGGTAAATATTTCGTTACCAACCATGCATTGGCAAGAAACCCGAATCCGGCGATCACAAATCCTTGATAGGCAAGCGCTAACCAAAATCTTGGTTCAATAGTGTATTGAGGGGATTCGAAAAGCAAACTGCCTATGAAAAATAACGTTATCCCTATAACAAGTTGCCCAAACATAATTTTCGCCTCAGACATCTTTTGGGCAAAATTGGACATCAAAACCAGCCGCAACCCCAACAAAATGGCTGACAAAAGACTCATCAAGTCACCTTCGATGGTAACACCGGGTACGACAATTCCCACATCCCCAAAAACTATCGTCAGTATACCTATGTAGGACAGAACAATTGCCAATACTTTCCATCGATTAAGAGTGTCGGCTGGAACCAAGAAATGGGCTATTAATGCCGCCCAAATGGGGTAAGTGGAATTTAACGCGGTGGCATGCCCAGCAGTAGTCAAATATTGACCTACATTCATGAACATAATCTGTACTGTAAAAAGGGCTCCTACTATTAAAAGTGGGCGAATTTCACTTTTGTTAACTGTAAAAGACTCTTTTCTGAGGAGCATGTAAGCAAAAGTTACCGTCCCTCCCAGCACAAATCTCATCCATCCAACCTGTAAAGGTGGCCCATATTCAAGAGATGCTTTTATACTTACGTGATTGCCTCCCCAAAGCAAAGAGAGGAATATCTGAAAAACAGTGGGTATCAGCCCCGCCGGCTTTCTTTTTTCAAGCGTATCAACTTTTTCTTCCGAATCGGTCAAAATTTATATGAACCTATTGCAGGGATAACATAAAACAGGATTTTACCTTACCTAGCTCAATGGAGACAGCTAGGTAGGTACTTTGTTATCCTGTCTTTACAAATATGGCATCTATAAAAGACATTAAGCTAACGGTGGTAGACCAATCACCGATTCGACGTGGTGGCACCCCTGCCGATGCACTAAATGAGTCAGTTGAACTGGCAGTACATACAGAAAATCTTGGATATTCCAGGTATTGGGTAGCGGAACACCATAATTCCAACTCTTTTTCCGGAACGAGTCCAGAAATCCTAATAGGGCAGATAGCAGCAAAGACCTCTACTATTCGCGTCGGAAGCGGCGGTGTTATGTTAAGCCATTACTCTGCGCTTAAAGTGGCTGAACAATTCAGTGTACTGGATTCTTTCCATCCAGACAGAATTGATCTCGGAATCGGTAGAGCCCCTGGTAGCGATAGAAGGACTGCCGCTGCTTTAACATACCCAAGACCAACAATGGACGTATTCAGTGACTTTCCTCAAATGGTCAAAGACCTGTTAAGTTTTCTAAAAGATGCAGTAGAAGATGATCATCCTCTCTCAGGTATTAGAGCTCAATCTTCGGGTAAAGATACATACCCGTCAGTGTGGCTCCTGGGTTCGAGTGATTATAGTGCTAGATTAGCAGCAGAAATGGGCCTTCCGTTTAGCTTCGCGGATTTTTTTGGAAACACCTCAGAATACGGTCCTCAAGTTACTGATTTATATAGAAATAACTTTAAACCGTCTGACTATTTATCAGAACCCAAAGTAAATGTGAGCCTGCAAGTGATATGTGCCGATACAGAGGAGAAAGCTAAATTTGTTGGGTCTTCAAGGAGCATTAACAAAATTGTATCGACAATGGGAATCACAACGAAGGGTTTGTTGCCCCCAGAAGAAGCTTCCGTATGGCCATTGGATGATCAGGCCAGATCCTATATGGAACAAACCACCCAAAGCTATATAGAAGGTAACCCCGACCAGGTAAGAGAAGGAATTCTCTCATCATCAGAACGCTATCAAACCCCTGATATAGGGATAGTATCCAATTGCTACTACTTTGACGA
The DNA here is from genome assembly GCA_012965485.1 of Dehalococcoidia bacterium. The sequence continues at coordinate 5,604 of DTSF01000179.1, read as the reverse complement.
CAGAAAAAAATCCTACTCCCTAGTTGCAGAATCTGTGGGGGTTGATCCGAATTCAAAAACCCATGTGGCTACTGCAGAATTTTAATTGGGATTGGCTATATAGGCATCGGGATGAACAGGCTTTTTTGCAAACAGGAAGCAAAATCCTCCAATGACTGCCAATATCCCAAGTACGGCGAACGCTGTTTGATAAGTGCCAGTCGAGTCACGCATCACCCCAGCAAAAACTGGTCCAATCAGCAACAGCACGTTCATTGGCACCTGAGATATCCCCATTATCTTGCCATAATTTTTTCTGCCAAAATAATCTCCTCGTATGGAAGAGGAAATAGGATTCCTTCCACCAAATCCTATCCCGAACAGCAAGGCAAACCCGTAGGCCCCAAAAAGATTGGAAGGCCCGAAAGTTAAAAGAAAAACCCCAAGGGCCTGACATAGGGTAAACATCATTAGTGCCACATTTTTCGCCATCCGGTCCCCAACATATCCGCCAATCAATTGGAATACCATAGAAACCGCTGTGTAGGCTGAAACAACAAATGCAGCCGTCTGCAAACTGTACCCTTGATCTATCATCATAGGCGCAAGATGCAACATAAATGCCAACAAAACCATCGATGTGAATCCATGACCAAGGCTTATAAACCAAAAGGCCGGGGCTCTCAAAGCCTGTGAGACCGTGAAATCATACTCCTGCTCGAATTTTACACCACTGATTAAAGCTTCCTTGTTCCGTCTTTCAACGTCTTCTTCTGTATCTCCGTCGGGAAGCAATCCATAATCTTCGGGTTTATTTCTAAGAAGGCTAGTCAACGGAAAGGCCAGCAATATAGTGACTATACCTAGGATGAACGCAGTTAAACTCCAACCCGGCCTATCTAAAAAGTCTGGGTCTACAAGCCAGGCTAGCAGCGGTACAAAAAATAATGACCCAAACCTAGAAAGGGCATTAGACAGACCCATAGCAAAGGATCGTCTTCTGACGAACCAATTATTCATCATAGTATTTAGAGCCAACCAACTACCTAAACCTTGACCAAGAGCTATAAGCAGATAAGAAAAATAGAAAATTAACAAATGATTTATACGGCTAAACACTATCCACCCAAACCCCATGATTATCATTCCTATTAAAACCATGCGCTTAGTGCCAAACCTATCCACTAGATAGCCTTCGACAGGGCCTAAAATACCACCTTCAACCCTCGTAAACGATAATGCTAGAGACAGTTGAGTTCTATTCCACCCAAAAGCCCTTTCCATTGCAACTGCCCAGATACCCATGGCATGGAAAAGAGGAGTAGTAGCTACCATCATTACAGCGCCAAAGACTGGAACCAGATACCAACCATAAAATGTGTTTTTTCGCCTTTCGGCTAGTTTATTTTTGGCACTTTGAAACAAAGTTTGGGTACTTTCCAATTACAGAATCTTTTCGATGGGAATATTAGTCTACTGATATGAATATGTTATTAGATACAGGAATTAAGATTCCAAAATATTAACTCACAAATACTCACTGGTAAAGTTCTAAACCTCAGCATGGGGCCAAGCCTCACGGGTGAATTACTCTATAATTTAATCCTGATTTCGCACTGCCGGAGAGAAGATCCAAAAAATTATTGAAATAACAACCCCAAGAGCCCCCATAAACAATAAGGTTGGTCGAACAGAAGTGATCCCTGCCATCCAACCCGCAAAAAGACTAAAAAAAACGACCATTCCCATACCAATTCGATAAGCACTCATCGCCCGGACCCTATATTGGTCTTCCGCTAATGTTTGAGTTAAAACACCAGTTGTCGTTCGAAATGCAGTCTGAGTAGCACCAAAAATTGCAAGGACCAAAAAAGCTGGAGTTATCCACAAAGATTGACTCAATAAAAGAGTCATAATGGCACCACCAAGTGCAGAAAGAATACAAAGCATGCCCCGCCATTTTGGAAATCCAAATGCAGAAAATACAAAAACCATTAGCAATCCACCAGCTCCGTTAACCGCCATCATGTAGCCACCATATTCAACATCTCTATGTAGAACGTCTATAGTGAACAAAGGCAACAAAAATATGACGGGATGCAAAACAACATTTGGTGCCGCAGACAACATATAAATCAATGACAATGGACGCTGTTGTTTCCACAGATACTTAAACCCATCAGCCATATCGGTAAACATCTGTGACACTCCAAAGTTCGTAACAAATTCTCGTTTTATGAAATAAGGAGTGGACATTGGGATTAAAGCCACTATGACCCCTAGATACAGGAGTGCTTCAATGGTGAAATTCCAAAAAAATCCCACATTTGAAACGATGATACCGCCAATGAATGGGCCAATCATTCTGGTGCCAGGTATCGTGAGAACACTAGTAGCATATGCGTTGCTAAGGGCATGGGAGGGAACGGTATTAGCGATAAGAGCTTGGCGGATCGGCATTTTTAGTGTTTCACAGCACCCTGCCAGCAGTACAAATGCATACACATGCCACACAAGGACGAATCCTGTCCGAAGCAACAAAGCGAAGGAAAGAGCCAACAGAACCATAAATATTTCAAGGGAAATAACCAGCTTCTTACGATTTAACCGGTCACCTAAAACACCACCCCAAGGACCAATAATAATCCCAGGTAAAGCTGCAGCACCGCCTATGCCCACTACAAGCAGGGCAGAATTAGAACCATTTTCAGTAAGGGATTTTACTAGCCACCCTACGGTAAGTAACTGCAACCATTGTGCAGTATTTGCACAAAAGTTTGCCGTCCACAAATATCGATAATCAGGATAGGCCCGCAATGAATCTAAGGTGTGTATGGTGGGTAATTTCATACCCGCTCAAACACGATCAAAGGCTTGTTCAAACTAAATGATATCTTAATTTTCAATCGACCTGACAGGCTTTTTTATTCAGCTGTAGCTGTGTATTGGTTTTTCAGCATATCCCAGTCAATCTCATATCCAAGCCCTGGTTTGGTCGGTGCATAAACCACACCTCCTTCAAATTGAATATCCTCCACAAGCCCAAACATATTGGCCCCCGTGCATGGGAAAAATTCAAAAAATTCACAATTAGGCACTGCCATGGTTATGTGCAAATTCGCCACGTTGTTTAATGAATTACCACCATGATGAATCTCACATTTCATATTAAACCCTTCAGCAAGATGACAAAGCCGAACCATTGGGGTAATTCCTCCAGTCACGGCCACATCTCCCCTTAGTATGTCAGTTGCATACTGGGTTATCCATTGGGTCATTCCGTAATATCTCCCAGGAGCATATTCAGTAGACATAATCGGTATGTCTAATTTATCGTGCAATTTTACATAGTTATAAATATCTTCTTCTACCAAAGGGTCCTCATACCAATAGAAATTCAGTTCTTCAATGGCCCTCCCTACTCTCATTGCATCTTCATATTGGTAGGCCCACATAGAGTCCAACATGAGTTTCATATCACCTCCTACCGCTTCCCGTACTGCCTGCGATATTTCAATATCATAAGCAGGATTCCCATGTGGATGGATCTTGTGTGCAGTCCAACCCATCTCTTGGAATTTGATTGCCTCTTCAGCATATTCTTCTTTGGTGTCATGAAATGCAGTGCTAGAGTAAACAGGAACTGATTCTTTGCAGGTACCTAATAGCCGGTGTATTGGCTGCTGGGCTATTTTCCCATTTATATCCCACAGGCAAATATCGATAGCACCTATAACATTCGTAGACACAGACCGATTCATTTTCCACATATCCCACCAAATGGCACCGATATCCTGAGGGTTCCGACCCATAATCAATGGTTTGATAAATTCTATTAATCCTGGGGCAAAATGATCCGCCCCAACCCGTGAAGAACCCAAAAATGAATTGCCATTTATACCTTCATCTGTCTCAACAGTAACGATCCCAAGTTGGCGTGTGTTACCAAATGAAGTACCAACACCAGTCTTCCAAGCTTCTGTAGTCCAATTGAACATTTCAACTTTAACATTCGTTATTTTCATAATATACCTTTCACATCTGGATTATCCGCATCTATTTCACCTAGGATATTATCAGCGTGATGAGAAATCGTACAGGATGATCCAAGAATCTGAAAATTGCCATAATCTAATTTATTGGAGGACAAAGTGAATGCGAGATTAGTTCCATTGCCTAATGCAAAACATTTTAGTAATGAAGAGATGAAATCCAGATCTGAAGAATTCTATATGAACATTAAACAGCGTCGAACTGTGCGAGGTTTTTCTTCGGAAGAAGTATCGAGATCTATAATCGATAATTGCATTTTAGCCGCGGGAACAGCTCCAAGCGGAGCAAATATGCAACCTTGGCATTTCGCTGTTTCAGGTCGGGGAGAGGCTCGTAAAATCATTCGTGAAAAAGCTGAGAAAGAAGAACGGGACTTCTATGAAACAAAAGCGTCCCCAGAATGGTTAAAGGCCTTGGAGCCATTGGGGACAGATGCCAATAAACCTTTTCTAGAAACTGCGCCATTCCTAATCGCCATATTTGTTAAAAGTTACGGAATACTGCCGGACGGTTCCCAGGTCAAACACTACTACGCGACAGAATCGGTGGGCATAGCTACTGGTATTCTAATAACCGCCCTGCACAACACAGGATTGTCCACTCTCACGCATACTCCCAGCCCTATGGGATTTTTAAACAAAATATTTAAGCGCCCAAGAAACGAACGCCCATTTTTACTCCTTGTCGCAGGCTACGCAGAGAGAGGAACTCAAGTTCCGGATATCCAAAAGATGTCACTTGGAGAGATCTCATCCGACATAAGTTGAAACATATTAAGTGCAGACAGGAGGGATTGATTTCCAAAATCCAGTGACGTCTTCAAAAGCTTTAGCAAGTTGTAAGACCCCAAATTCATCCCTATATCGACCGACGATCTGAACTCCGACTGGAAGGCCTTCAGCGGTGAATCCACAGGGAACCGAAATCGCAGGATGCCCTGTTGCTGTTATGTAATAACAGGATTTCATCCAAGCAATAAAGTTTTCCATTTTCACACCATTTATCTCAGAAACCCATCTTTGTTTAATATTAAAAGGGGGTCTTTGGCTCACAGGGCATATAAGAAATTCATATTCGTTCATAAACTGGTTCATGCGTTGAAACAATTCCATTCTCTTAGCTTCGGCCCATCCTACATCGGGTCCAGATAATTTGACCCCCTGCTCAATATCCCAAATCATTGTATCTTTCAATTTATCTCTGTTGTTCCTTAAATTATCTCCCTGATTTATTTCTCTTCCCCACCCCCGCCAAATCAAAAACTGCTCATTTACATCGGAAAAATCTGGTTCAGTTTCCTCAATTAAGCATCCTATATCTTTAAAAACTGACCTCTGAGATTCAATTACGGCGGTGGTTCGGGGATCAATTGGTAATCCTCCCAAATCTTGACTCCATGCGATTTTCGTATTCTGAAAATCCCTGTCCAAAGATTCCAAAAAAACTTCACCCTTTTCACTTATTGATATGGGAACACGAGAATCAGGCCCCGCTATAGCAGCTAAAAAAAGAGCACAGTCAGAAACAGTTCTTGCCATAGGACCTTGTACTGATGTTGGGCTCCAGCCCACC
>DTSF01000178.1 GCA_012965485.1 Dehalococcoidia bacterium | reverse complement strand
AAAAAGAGGTATTGTGCCTGGAAATGGGGGTACCCAAAGGACATTAAGACAACTCCCCTACCCTATAGCCATGTGGTTATTGCTAAGTGGAGAGCGTTTATCAGCAGAAGAAGCCCTCAAATACGGCCTGATAAACGAAATAGTCCCCACTTCAGAACTAATTAGTGAAGCTGAAAAACGAGCGTCGATAATCTGTGAGAACGGGCCCTTAGCAGTCAGAGCTATCAAAGAATTAGCAGTCAAAAGCCAGTACATGCAGCTAGAACAAGGGCTTAGAATGGAAGTAATGATGCAATCTCTTTTAAAAACCACAGAAGATGCCGTAGAAGGTCCGAAAGCTTTCGCAGAGAAAAGAAAACCAATATTCAAAGGAAAATAACATTAACTAAGGTACCAAACCAATATGACAGAAAGATATGAACTACCGGAGGAATTACGACTGACAAGAAATTTGGTCAGTGATTTCAACAAAAATGAAATAATACCCTTGGAACAAGAAATACCTCACGATTCTATAACCATCCCTGAAAACGATTTTTCAAGGCTTTCTCAGAAAACTAAGGAAATGGGTCTATGGTGTTTAGCCGTTCCTGAAAAACATGGTGGGGCAGGCCTTTCACTATTTGCAAATGCCGTCATTGCCGAGGAAATGGTTCAGCATGCTGCCGGACTCTATTGCCCTGCCTACGGAACAATGGGTGATCCCCCTCCAGAAATTATATGGGCTGGAGACGAATATCAGATAAAAAAATATGGCCTCCCCGCTGTGGAACACAAACTAAAAGGATGGTTTGCAATTACAGAACCCAGTGGGGGCTCTGACCCAGCCAGAGCCATACAAACCCATGCCAAAAGAGATGGCGACGACTGGATTATAAATGGAAGCAAGATATTCATAAGTGGATCTCCATGGGGGGATTGGGGAATCGTGTTTGCACGGACGGACCCAGAAAGCAGGAGAGGGATAACAGCTTTCATAGTGGAGAATGATTGGCCGGGCCTTACGGTGGAACCAGTGCCTGTAATGAGAGCATATTACCCAGGCCAACTGTTTTTTGATGATTTACGGGTCCCAAGCGAAAACATATTAGGTGAAGTAGATGGAGGGTGGGATCTGCTTGCAAACAAATTATTGGCCAGAGCGCGAATACCTTATTCAGCATCTAACTTAGGTGTAGCCGTTGCCGCCCATAAAATGGCAGTGGAATATTCCAAGACAAGGGAAACTTTCGGAGCCCCATTGGCATCCCGTCAAGCAATTCAATGGATGTTAGTTGATAGTGAAATAGAAATAAGAGCTTGTAGATGGCTTGTTTGGGAAGCTGCTTGGCAATTCGATAACGGAGAAGACTTCAGACAGGCAGCTTCTGTAGCTAAGATACATTCTGCCGAAACTTTGGGTAATGTAGTTGACCGAGCGATACAAATTCACGGAGGTATGGGTGTAACGGAATGGCTTCCCTTAGAAAGGTGGTACAGGGAGGCGCGAATCCGTAAAATCGGGGAAGGCCCAACTGAGGTTCAAAAAATGGTTATCGCTAGGGAAATTTTGAACCCTGGTGGGGTCCACGCATAGAACTACCCATTGAACATATTTTTTGACACTGATTACACAATATTGGGGGTCGATGGATCCCTCAGGCCCCACGTAGGAGAGTTATTTCGATATCTAACCCACAGAGGTCACAATATTTATATTTGGTCCGGCAACGGTATACGAACAAAGGATATAGAAAAACATAGGTTATCTAATTTCGTAACAGGGTATTTTGAAAAACCTGTTCACGATCATTGGGCAAATATCTCCAGGTTGCCCGCAGGGGATCACCCCAATATGGTAATTGACGATAACCGAGAAATTGTTGCTATTTTGGGGGGAATCTGAGTAAACCAATACTACTTCCCTAACAAAGCCGATATCGAGATGAAAGCAGTGAAAGAAATAATTAAGGAAATCGAATTGTCAGGCACTTCCGAGAATCCTTGGTTCCGGCAGTTAAAATTCTAATAGAACCATCTTACTGACGCCTTGAGAAATATCAATATCACGAAACGATTTCAATTAATTTCACCATAATCCATCCGACCACCAACATCAGAGCAACGAGAAAAATGGATAACCCGAGCATATAAATATATTTCATATTTTTATAGATCCCTTTTGTTTTCCAAATTGATCGGGGCTTGAGTCAAGCTTCAACAATGAAGGAAAACCATCTATCTGAAAGAGGACATTACCTCTTCAGATAACCAATCCATTTTCTCAAGTGACTTATTCAAGTCAGCGGATCGGGTGTCTAAAACGATATGACTCACACCTAGATTCTCATATTCTTTTATATCTGCCACTATTTGTTCTGGGTTCCCAGAAAACCGCCGTCTGTTACCACCGAAAGAATTTTCTTTGTCATATACCGGTGCTTTTAAAACTATGGATATCTCTGACCTGTTTCTCCCAATTTTTTCACAATATGAATCCATATAATCTATCTCAACGTTCATTTCTGAAGGCTCCAGCGGAGAAGCTGGATTAGCACCCACAGGATGCCATGCATCCGCCATTTTAACTACTCTTCGAATAGCTGCTCTACTTTGGCCTCCGACCCAAATCGGGGGACCTGGTTTTTGTATTGGTTTGGGAGAGAATTGAAGCGGTTTGAAAGAATAGAACTCTCCGTCATAGGAAGGCTCCTCTTTACTCCATAATGCTTTGAAAATACTTATATATTCGTCAGTCACCTTGCCGCGCCGATTAAATGGAGGTGTATCCAAGGATTCAAATTCCTCTTCAAGCCAGCCGACACCCACCCCTACTACTAATCTCCCCCCGGAAAGCACATCTATGGTAGATAACATTTTAGCTGTTAGGACGGGATTCCTATGGGGAACAATCA
>DTSF01000177.1 GCA_012965485.1 Dehalococcoidia bacterium | reverse complement strand
GCTGACGGATTTGATCGGATGCCCCAGAAGAAACACTTCCACCTCCGGCAACAATTGTAGGGGATTTTGAAGATGAAATCAGTTTTACCGCAGCCATAATTTGGTCATTAGTGGCTTTAGGGTTTGGGTACAATTCTTTTTCAATTAAATCTACACTTCCGGCTTGAGTCAAGATGTCAGGAGCTATCTCGAGTTCAACCGGACCCGGCTTTCCTGTGGTCATTTGCCTAAAAGCCTCGTGAACAGCAGTCGGAACTTCAGAAACGTCAGATATTCTGTGGTTCCATTTGGTTATGGGTTTAAATACATCCAGCTGTTCAGATATTTCATGAAGTTGTCCGGTGTCCTTGCCTAAGAGTGTACTGGGGATTTGTCCTGAAATAAGCAAAACCGGGCTGGATGAGGCATAAGCTGTGCCTAGTCCGGCAGTAGCATTGAGGGCGCCCGGCCCAGGCACCACCATGGCAACGCCTGGCTTCCCTGAGACTTTTGCGTAGCCATCGGCCATGTATGTAGTTGCTTGTTCATGCCTTGTATGTACAAGGTTGATTTGATCTTGCATTTCGTGCAAAACATCAAAAGCCGACATTATCTGTGCGCCTGGTAAAGAAAATATATCAGTGACACCCTCCATGACTAGCTGCTGGAACATAGCCTGGGCGCCGTTTATAGCGGGCATTTTTCACCTTCCGAAAACATTTATGTTTGAGAATTTTCTGGATTATCTCACATAATTCTTAGGGAGTATGTTGGTGGACTGAGTGAAAATACGCTATTTTGCATCAGAAAGCTTCATTGCACCCGCGTTAATATTTGGAATCGGGCTCATTTTAAAAATGATCGGTAGTGTTTGGAGACCAAAAGAATTAAATAACAGTAACTAGATCGGATTAATTGGTCCGAGAGATAATAAAGTCGGCCATATCTAGCAGTGATTTTTTACAGTGATTATCCTCTAGTGATGCCAATGATTTTTTCGCATTCCGAACCATTTGTTCAGCATAACGATATGAACGTTCTTCAGCATCAGAATTTCTTATGATGTCCACAATCTCAGAATGGAGGTCAGTATTGGATGGATCTTTTAGAAATGATGCCACCTTTTGCCGACATTCTGCTTCCTCGATGGCGTAAATCGTTGGCAGGGTAATTATTCCGTTCATTAAATCACTACCGACCGGTTTACCGACCTCTTGTTGGGTTCCTCTGATGTCTAAAATATCGTCCACCACTTGGAAAGCAAGGCCGATTTTTTCGCTGTATGTTTTTAGACTCTGAACCACAGTCTCTGGGGCTCCACTTAGGATTGCCCCTGATTCCCCAGAGGTTGAGAATAATGAGGCGGTTTTTAAATATATACGATCTAGGTACTCATCCATACCCCTGCCGATGTCTCTACTGTTAGCAGTTTCCTGCATCTGGCCTCTAGAAAGATCCATAATTGTTTCAGAGAATCTCTTTATTACTCGTATGTTTCCGGTAGAGCACACATATGTGGCCGACGCAGCGAAGACATAGTCACCAAGGAGAACCGCCGTGTGTTGGCCCCAATTAGAGCTCACTGTTGCGCGTCCTCTTCTTGTGTCGGCTTCATCTACGGTATCGTCGTGTATCAACGTAGCTACATGGAGCATCTCTACAGCGGTAGCCATAGTGACAACTTTCGCTCCGTCGTTGGGATGAAAACCCGCAGTAAGTAGAGTTAAGGCAGGTCTGGCTAGTTTACCGGAGGATTCGAATACATGGGTTAGTAGATCCTTGAGGGAAGGTAATTCCGAACTTTCAGAAAATTCCCTTAATAGGTCATCTACTTGTTGGAGTTGGTCTGATATCGGTTTTAGTATTGAGAATGCTTGCAATAGAAGAAATTCCTAACTGATACCTAGCCTGCTAATTTCCTCGTCTATCACACTATCTTCAAGTTTGATAAACAATGCCTTTGGCTCACCTAATTTTTGCCCAGGCCTCACCTCATCTGAGTTCCAATTCCATCCCTTATCATTAGCACTGCCTTCAAACCCTAGCATGCTATGAAGTTTTTCCACGCTGAATGGTAGAAACGGTGAAAATGTGGTCTTAAGGCAATTTATTACGTTTAAGCAATGATAGAGGCTATTGCCCGATGACTCCGGATCAGTTTTATAAGCACTCCAAGGTGCTTTATCATCAAGATACTTGTTCGTTTCCTGGGCCAAAGACATGGAATGTTCTAGAGCCTTTCTAAACCTACAGTTTTCCAGTTCTGTGGCTACCAATAACAAGGTTTTATTTGCTTTTTCGATCAATGAATTATCGAGATTGTCTTTACCCTTGGGTTGAGGAACCACCCCATCAAAATACCTCGTCGTCATCGACAGCACTCTGTGGACTAGGTTTCCAAAAGTGGCGACAAGTTCATCGTTGTTCCTCCTGACATATTCCGACCAAGAAAAGTTAGAATCGCTGGTTTCCGGCATTATGGAGGCTAACGAAAACCGAAGTGGGTCCGGGTCGTACCTTTCCAAATAATCCTTTAAATTGACGACCCAATTTCTACTAGTAGATATTTTCCTTTCCTCCATGTTTACGTATTCGTTGGCAGGAACGTCATGTGGAAGATTCAAACCACCGTATCCCATCAGCATCGCCGGCCAAATAACGGTGTGAAACGGGATGTTGTCTTTGCCCATAAAATAGTACGGCTTGGAATCTTCTTTCCAGTAGTTTTTCCATTGATCGGGATTGTCCGTCTGTGAAGCCCATTCGATAGAGGCTGACAAATAACCAATGACAGCTTCAAACCATACATATATTCTTTTGTCCTCGTAGCCTTCAAGAGGGATCGGTATTCCCCAGGTAATATCCCTCGTAATAGCCCGGTCTATCAACCCCCCTTCTAGGAACCCCAAAGTGAAATTTTTAAC
>DTSF01000176.1 GCA_012965485.1 Dehalococcoidia bacterium | reverse complement strand
ATGGTCGATTCAGTTAAATTTAATCGGCGTATGGAATATCATTAAAGATTGCTGTCAAAATCGGTGATGATATTAACGACCTTTTAAAAGGAATAGAGTCAGCATTAACTAGATCTGATGTGGTAATAACCACTGGAGGTCTTGGCCCAACCTCTGATGACCTGACGAGAGAATCGATCGCCAAATTTTTCGAGGAAGAAATGGAAGTTGACCCAAAACTTCTCAACGATTTAGAGGAAAATTTTGCGGCGCGCGGCATCATAATGCCGAAAACTAACATCAAACAAGCCACTGTAATACCTTCATCCATTCCTCTACCTAATCCGAATGGTACTGCACCAGGTTGGTTTGTAAATAAAAACTCCAAAATAGTGGTAGCGATGCCTGGACCTCCAATGGAATTGATTCCTATGTGGAAAGACCATGTGGTAGATAAACTTACGGCTTTTTCAGATGGGATATCGATTGCAACAAAAAATATCAAAACATTCGGCCGCTCTGAAGGAGAATTAGACGAAGTACTATCGCATCTTTTCGGACAAGAGAATCCTTATCTTGGAATTTATTCAAAGCAAGATGGCATACATCTTAGAGCAATAGCAAAATCAGCTACATACTCGGAAGCCGCCTCTCTAATCAGCCAAATCGAAAACCAAATCATTGAAAAGGTGGGTGCCGATTTTATCTGGGGTCAAGATGACGAAACCGCTGCAGAAGTGGCCACTAGTCTCCTTCATTCAAAAAATCTCCAACTCTGCGTCACTGAATCATATACAGGAGGAGTCGTCTGTGGCCTTGTTTCTGAGTGTGAAGTGTTCGACGAGATATTCGTTCAAGGATTAATAAAAACTCCCAGCACGACGCCAATTCTTGACTATCGAGAACCCAATCAACCCTGTAATGACTTCTGTAAAGCAGACTTACACCTAAATATATCTCCCTTACTACTAGAAGACTCAAACCACCGCTTTGGAGCTGTACATTTCAGGATAAGTAGTCGCTATGAGACCACACTCATTTCCGGGAAATATAGGACCGGAAACTCCAGGATGAGACAGAGAGCTTCAAATCATGCCTTAATTGAATTGATACGATTTGTGAAAGCAAACTATAAATAACTGGTCGGGGAGACAGGATTCGAACCTGCGACCCCGTGCACCCCATGCACGTGCGCTACCAAGCTGCGCCACTCCCCGACAGACCATGAAGAATAGCACGCCAATTTAAAGGCATCAATAAATTATCCCGTTGTGGAATAGTTTTGATTCTATTGTTAAACTTCCCAACGACCCATATTACCAATGAGTTGACTGGAGGAAGGTGTTTCTAATGACTACTATTTCTGAAGTATCACTGTCACCTAAAGAGATTCGGGAACTAATACGACGCGGCGAATTTAAACGTCCCACCTCGGGCGTCGCGGCTGGTTACGTTCAAGCTAATTTGGCTATTCTCCCAAAAGAATATGCTTTTGATTTTCTTCTTTTTTGCCAGAGAAACCCTAAACCTTGTCCGCTGGTTGAAGTTTTGGAACCCGGCCAGGTTGAGGTATCGGCGACAGCACCTTCAAGTGATATTAGAACAGACGTGCCGTTGTATTGGGTGTATGAAAACGGAAAATTAACAGCTGAATTATGGGAATCCGATTTTGTCTCATTTCTGTTAGGTTGCAGCTTTTCTTTTGAATCCGCCCTAATAAATAACAGGATAAGACTTCCTCACTTTGAAAATAGGACCAACGTCTCCATGTACATAACCAACATACCAACAGTGCCAGCGGGCCCATTTTCTGGACCGATGGTGGTCTCAATGAGATCAATACCACAGGGAAAAGTAGTGAGAGCTGTTCAGGTCACATCACGATTCCCTGGTGTGCACGGGTCCCCAATCCACATTGGAAACCCGTCAGCAATTGGGATAACCAATTTATCTCAACCAGATTTTGGAGACCCCACTGTGATAAAAGAGGGTGAAGTACCCGTTTTTTGGGCTTGCGGGGTCACTCCTCAATCAGTAGCTATGTCGTCTAAACCACCGATAATGGTGACCCACGCCCCAGGGCATATGTTTATAACCGACATGAAAGATGAAGATTATTCTGTTCTATAGATAAAACTATGACACTAGAAGAACTCATACTTAGTCAGGATAAAAGAGGTATTTCAAAAATCAGAAATTCTCTTACTAGAGATTTCTGTTTCGACGCTGCTAGTTTCACATTAGCTAATCCTGGAAAAGTAATCATCACAACCGGATTTTACATTCTGAGTGCCGGAGCTGCTGAGACTGATGGTCCCCCTGGAGCGATAGCAATCGGAAATGCCTTGGAACAAATAGGATATGAGGTAGTCTACGTCACAGATAAATATTGCGATCAAATGATAAAGGCAATTTCAACAGAAACATCGAGAGTCATAGAATTCCCCATTGAAAACCTTCGGGCAAGCCGGGAAATAGCATCCGAGATACTAGAAAAAGAAAATCCAGACCTTTTGATATCGATCGAGAGATGTGCCCCAGCTACCGACGGACTGTACCGAAACATGAGAGACATGGACATCACTAGCAATACTGCGAGAATAGACCTTCTATTTGACAAGCATTGCGCTAGCGTCGGTATTGGGGATGGTGGAAACGAGATCGGATTGGGAAATCTTTATTCAGAGGTTAAAAGTTCTCGGGAGTTGGTCGGGTTTCCTGCAAAAACCAAAACGACAAAACTAATAATAAGCAGTGTTTCAAATTGGGGTGGATACGGGTTAGTAGCTGCAATATCCATTTTGAAAGGCGAAAACCTTCTCCTCTCAGTCGAAAAGGACATTCACAACATTAAAAAAATCGTCGCCATGGGAGCAGTAGACGGGTTCAGTGGAGACAGTATTGAAAAGGTAGACGGATTTACTTTAGAGGAA
>DTSF01000175.1 GCA_012965485.1 Dehalococcoidia bacterium | reverse complement strand
TCGGAAATATGACTTACTCTGCAATAATAAAATAATGCTTTCCCACCGAATTAAAACAAATTTTCCCTTGATTATTTTATTTATCGGAGGGTGTTCACTTGTGATGGTCACCTTTGGCATGAATCACAGCTTGGGCCTATATCTGATTCCAATAAGCGAGCATTTAAACGTTGGCAGAGAGCTATTCAGCTTAGCGATAGCTCTACAAGTGTTATTCATAGGTCTGGCTGCCCCTGTTTTTGGAGGTTTTGCAGACAGATTCAGTCCTGCAAAGGCTACAAGTGTCGGAATCTTAATATTGGTATTGAGTAGATTTTGGATGGCGAACATAAATAGTCCATTTGATCTTATTGGAGCATTTATACTTGGAGGGTTTGGAGGTGCCGGTTTCTTAGGCATTGTTTTAGGTGCCGTAGGAAGGTCTGTAAATCCCGTCAATAGGTCATTATTTGTAGGTGTAATCATGGCTGCAGGATCATTTGGACAATTTGTTATAACTCCTATTATCAACTTGCTGATTCATAATGTTGGGTGGTCCAATTCCCTCCACTATATTGTCTACATTTCAGTGTCTTTACTTATTTGTTCTTATTTCCTTAGTTTCTCAGGGAAAATAAAAACCTTCTCCAAAAAGAAAGATCAAACAGTCACTGAAGCATTAAAAGAAGCTCTTGGAAATAAGAACTTTAGATTTTTAACAATAGGATTTTTCGTTTGTGGGTTCCATGTCACATTCGTTGGAACACATCTACCCGCATTTTTGGACGATCAAAATTTGCCGTATTGGCTTTCAGGGTGGGCTTTAGCCTTGATTGGGTTATTCAATATTTTGGGAACACTCATGTCAGGATATTTATCAAGTATAATTCCGAAGAAAAACGTGCTAGCTGGAATTTATTCGTTACGGTCGATACTATTTTTATGTTTCATCCTATCCCCAATGAATGAAACATCCGTTTTATTATTTGCTAGTATTTTAGGTATTTTATGGCTTTCTACTGTTCCTCCAACCAATGGAATAATAGCAGATATTTTTGGTCCCCATTACACATCAATGCTTTTTGGAATAACACTTTTATCCCATAACATTGGTTCTTTCCTTGGTTCATGGTTAGGTGGAAGAATTTTTGATTACGCTGGTTCATATGACTACATGTGGCTCATATGCATTGCACTAGGATTCCTGTCAACAGCATTTCATTTGCCTATTAAAGGAGATGCTCTTAAACGATATAATAAAGCAGAATCCTATTTAATATAATGATATTCAACATGTTCACCCGCGAGAACCGATCAAAATTCTTTGGGCCAGTCCGTGATGTCTTTTATGGTTGGTGGATGGTAGGTATCGTAGGGTTCATGATCACCCTGATGTCTATCACTGTATTCCATGGTCTAGGCACGTTGCTTGTGGGACTTGAACGTCATTTTGTTTGGAGTCGGACTGCGATGTCGGGCGCCTTTGCACTTGCCACAATTGGAAGCGCCGTTTTGGGCCCATTTGGAGGCTTCTTGGTAGATCGACTCGGCAGTAGACGGCTGATCCTCATTGGTTACATCATCATTGGCTTCGGCTTTCTTTTACTGTCCAGAGTAGACTCGCTCTGGCAATTCTACGGAGTTTTCCTAGTAATAACGCTAGGTAGTGGCCTCGGAGGTTCGCTCGCTAATTTCTCACTGATCAATAACTGGTTTGCCCGCCGCCGGAGTCTCGCCCTCGCCGCTGCAATGTCAGGCGTGCACTTCGGTGGCTTCCTTGTACCACTCCTTGCGTTGGGAATGGAGTCCCACGGGTTTCGGTGGACTAGCATGGGGACAGGGGTCTTTCTTTTAATCATCATAGGGCCGGTGACACAAGTAATCAGAAACCACCCAGAGGATCAGGGGATGCAGCCCGACGGAGTGGCTCTGTCCGCAACAATTCCTGATCAAGTCACTATCCAGCCTACTCCTGGATCGGAGACTAATTACACCGTGGAGCAGGCTCTTAAGACACCAGTCTTTTATATCATAGCAATCGCCCAACTCTCGGTCAGCGTCGCCGGTGTGACCCTAGCTTTACACCTAGTACCCAAATTAACCGACATGGGATTTTCGTTAAGCACTGCTGGAGTCGTTGTACTTACCTATACAGCCATAGCATTGCCAGCCCAGTTCGCGGCTGGATATATCGCCGACCGTTTGCCGCAGCCACTTGTAATTTTTAGTCTCCTTGTCCTGCAGTCGACCGGAATTATCATATTGGCATGGGCAGACAATGCCAATATGATATATTTATTTGCCCTGCTGTACGGTATAGGATTTGGTGGCCGAATACCCTTGTTTACAGCGATTAGAGGGGAGTATTTCGGACGTAAATCCTTCGGTACGATAATGGGAATTTCCGAATTTCCCAGCGGTCTGTTGAATGTCGGAGCTCCTCTTTTCGCAGGGTACATGTTTGACACAACGGGCAGCTACACCGTTCCCTTCGCGATGTTGGCCATCTTAGGATTTTTTGGAGCCATTCTCATGCTATTCGTTAAGAAGCCCAGCAGCGACTCGAGGATTTTATGAACACACGGTCGGCACGCGGTCCACTTTAACGTAATGTTTTTAGATGTATATTGACTTAAAAGCTGTAATAGGGTGATGGATATCCTAAACGTTCTAATTACATTTGCGTTTTGCTGGATATTAATTGAAATTACTTTGTTTCTTTCAAATAAATTAACTACCACGAATAACATACAGTTCTCATATCAGTCATTTATCTGGAGCTTGAGAATCGTAGCGTGCCTGTTATTTGGCGGATTAATTATTATTATGAATCAAGTTAATAATTTCGATTTGAATTCATTTATTTTTCTAAGTGGCCTGTGCGGCCATGAACCGCCTTACTCTCGTTGTGGTGCATCAGCTGCATTTCTAAGTGGCCTGTGCGG
>DTSF01000174.1 GCA_012965485.1 Dehalococcoidia bacterium | reverse complement strand
ATGTCGTGGTAATAGTTGCAGCTAATTTGGCGATTGAAAAATAGGGGGCTGTTTCTCATACAGGATACTTGGTGTTAATATGCATTTAAATCAGTAAAACAAGAAACATCAATTATTAGTAAAAAGATAATAAAAAATAGCGATAATATATATGGGAATTCGCAATGCCTAAAGCAAAAGAAAATGTAGCTCAAATGCAATATGCGTATCAGATATGGAGTCTAAAGACCTCTACTCGCAAGGACATCTATCAAAATATGGTCAGAAAATTTGGAACTAGAGCGACTGTCAGTTTTTCCACGTTAAATAGATGGCTATCCCAATACGATGAACTACCTGAGGACGAAGTAATGCAGGATGGACCCTACGAATGGAAATGGTTGGCACACTATGGAATACCTTGGCAGGAAGGAAGTTTAGCCGACGAACTTTATAGGGAATACCAACTGAGAACTAAAACTTACCCCAGCGGAAGGCATATGAAGTGGTTATGGAGAGAATGGCATTTGGAAGGGCAAGGCTTTAGGCCGCGTGAACTGCCAAATACAGACGATACGGCTTTTTTCTGGGAACAAATTTTTAAAAACGTTCATAAGAGAGTCGAAGAGGAAAAAATAGAATATATGGCAAGGAAGCTGAATTGGGGAAATGTGCATACTTCAAGAGTTCTAGATCAGACCCAACCAAACACAAAAGATTCAGAGATACTGTCATAAAGAAATAACGCCGCTATCACCTGCAATCAATGTGGCCAATCATTACTGTACCAAATAAGAGCAGGTGAAAATACTCTATCTTTTTAATTTCCTTGAGTTAAACTACGGCATCACTAAATTGTTTAATAAGTACAAATTTTGGAGGTAGTAACTATGAAACTTGGACTAATGACTCTTGCGGCTCTTGCTACCGCAATAATATTCGTCGGTTGCGGTACAGCAGTCGGCCGTGCTACCGGTGCTGATGCCGGTCCCAGTGACACCAGCACCGCGGCTGGTTCAACACCTAGTGTGACCAATGACAATTTAACTGTGGTTAACGAGAATTTAGCAAGTCAGGAAGCATTGCTCGTAGGCCAAGAAAAAGCGCTGGATAAACATCAAGCAGAGCTGGAAAATCTAAAAGAAATAGTTAGCGCCTTTGAGTCAAATTCAACCGATAAGGGAAGTTCGGCAGAGAGTGAAATGGCGGCTGTCGCAGCAGAAGTTTCAAATATGTCAGACCAATTAGAAAATGACATGGCTGCGCAGGGACAACATCTGGAAGAAGAAATTTCTATGATGCATTTCCGCATTTCCTCTCTAGAAGAGCAGTCTGCCTTCATACAGAGCCTGCTTGGAGATATACAAGATGAAGCAGAAGCAATCCGATATGAAGCAGAAGCAATCCGATACTCGGTCTCGACAATAGCAGATGAAATACAAAAATCGGATGAATCTGTGGAACAACTTATTTATTCATTTGATTCTATTGTTTCCACTACACAAGATTTCCAGGATCAACTGAATTCTCTTGAAGATCAGGCAGCCTTTTTCAATGTAGCGATTGAACAATCAACTTCTGCAATTGAACAGTTGGATGATGCGCTAGAAGAAGTGTCGGAAACTCAAGAAGAATTAGCAGAATCTTCAAACTATCCAGTCACGGTAGAGCAATTCACAGCGTACGATAATTTAATTGGTAATGGACTGATCGGTGACGAAATAAATAGCATGCCCGCACCGGAAGCTATGATTGTGCCAGACTGTACCGGCCCAGATGGAACTCGAGAATGCATTGATAAGCTCGTAAGTTCAGTAAACGTAGGGGTTGATGGCACTTACGAAAGCATACAACTATCAATAGAGGACTTTTGTCAGGCGGCAAAAAGTGTCTATGGGCTTGAAAGAGTGCACGGTAATCGCTGGGACTCAACAGCTCCATCCGATAAGACAGATGCATTGCTAAATGCCGGATTTATTTCACAATCAGAGTTCAGCATTATTCAGTGGTCCTTAAAGAATCGTGATATTTTTGAAACCGGATATCCAAGCACAGGGTGCTAATAAGTTAGACCTCTAGGGAGGTGATTAATTTCCCTCCCTAGAATCAAAAGATCTGTTAAAAATTACTCCGTCTTACCAAAGACAAACGCAGGAGGTGCAGTTACTCCACCCTCTGCCATCCCTGTTTTTAAATCCTCTCGAACAAAGAGGGCCTGAACTGTCTCTATGGTGTCCCATGTGTTGATAACAGACACCAAGTTGAGGGCATCCGAGTGCCGTAAGACCACGGCGCTCCGCTCACCGCTTTTTTGTCGCACGGGTTCGAATTGGTCGAAGACAGTTTTCCAAGTTTCAAAGTCTTTAACAGAGTGTGTAGCAATGCTATATGCCGTCATGTTTCCTCCATTTTCTAATCTTTTTCTTTCGCCATGCTAATCACTTCAGCAAATATCTAAAACACCAATTGACTATTGATCAGTGAACCCTTAGCTATAAATTCTCATTGCTTAGCCTCTACTGGTGTGGGCTATTCGTCATAGATGCCTGATAGGGCTAGCCGATATTAATTCAGGTAACTTGCCTACGTGCTTCAAGGTTTTCACTAAGGAAATAAGTCCTGGTCTAGGATTATTTTGGTTCGCACCACCGACTGGAACCGTGATATTACCAGGTCGACCAGTTGCAGCACGGGTCCTTTTCATTGCCTCAAGGACCTCAAAAATCCTTCCCGCCTTGGGTATTCGCATAAAATTCATAAAATATGGCATTTCAACCACCCTTATTTTTTATCATTGTTAAATCACTTTATTTCACGTGAGCTATAAAAATTACATTAGAAAAACGCAAACTGCAGGCGCCTTTGAATTGGACTGATAATGTGACTAGCTACCACGCACCTTGAAATATTCTCTTCTCTGTTGAGGTTGGTGCCAATCGTTTCTCCCTGAT
>DTSF01000173.1 GCA_012965485.1 Dehalococcoidia bacterium | reverse complement strand
AAATCTTCCAAAATAGCTCAAATCTTTTCGTATTTGAGCAGGTGTCATTTGTAGAAGCTCCCCGAGTTGATGGGAGCTTATTACTTCGACTTTAGAATTGAGCAATTGGCTTAGAACCCTCACATATATGGGTAGTCTCTGAACTACAACTTCAGGTACTTCAATTGGGGTAAGGTTATTATTGTTTTGCATTATTGGGCATTATATGGCTGTTAAGAAAAGTGATGCAGGTTGATTGTAGAGCATTTTCTCAAATTAACAAATATTTAACAGGAAAGAGATTAATGTTCAATGAGAAAGGTTAGATTTAAGATTGGTGAGTACCGCAATCAAAAATTGCATTCCGACTATTTCTAGGCAATTAATATTCTAATCGCCCCCAATTTGCTGACCACTTTTTTTCCTTCTTGACTAAAATTTAGCTCGATTGATAAAATTGCAAGGCTCTTTTCTATAAAAAACTGTTAATTGGTTCGCCTAGGTGCAATCTCATTGCTCTAGGGTGATACTAGGTTTGTTTGACTAGCCATTGGGAGGTAATCGATGACGGAAGAAAATGCAACTCTGTACAGAGGTTTGCGTGAGGTTTATATAGATAGGACTACATCGAGTTACATAGATGGCAAGGCAGGTAAACTATACTACCGTGGGTTTTCAATTGATGATTTAGCAGAAAATTGTGGCTTCGAAGAAATCATGTATCTGGTGATGATAGGTGAGCTTCCCACGACAGGAGAGTTGTCTAAATTTGTATCCGATCTAAAAACGAGCATGGAACTACCAGAGCCCATCATAGATATTATCCGGATCATAAAAGATGCTCATCCGATGGATGTATTGAGGACGGCTATTTCTGCTTTGGCCACCTTCGATCCAGAAGTGAATGACAATTCTACCGAAGCCACGTTACGTAAAGGTACCAGAATAACAGCTCAGGCTCCCACAATAGTTGCTGCACACTCTAGAATAAGGGAGGGTAAAGAACCGATCAAAGCTGATCCGAATCTTAATATTGCAGCCAACTTTTTGTACATGATTTTTGGAGAGGTGCCTGATCCGGAAGATGCAAAGCTTATTGATAAAGATTTCGTCCTTCACGCTGAACATGGCTTGAATGCTTCTTCCTTTGGGGCAAGGGTCTCAGCTTCGACGCAGGCGGACCTTCATTGTGCAATTACCACGGGGATATCAGTCCTTAAAGGACCATCACATGGAGGGGCTGCCGAATCGGTAATGACTATGGCATTGGAGATTGGTAGCGAAGATAACGCCGCAGAATATGTTAGGAACACTTTGGATGGCGGCGGTAGAATTATGGGATTTGGGCATCGAGTTTACAAAGCTGTTGACCCGCGTTCCCTGCACCTGCAGGATGACCTAAAGGCTTTAGGAGAACGGAAAGGCGAGCCAAAATGGTACTCAATACTACAGAAAGTTCTTGAAGTAATGCAGCCTTATTCCAGAAGGGGAATTTGCCAGAACGTAGACTTCTTTTCAGGTGCGATGTACTACTTATTAGGGATCCCTGAAGATTTATTTATATCAATATTCGCAGTTGGCCGTATACCTGGATGGACGGCTCAGGTAGTTGAGCAGTTTGAAAATAATATCCTGCTGAGGCCCAGACTCCAGTACGTTGGGGAAATAGACAGGGAATTCATTCCGATAGAGAACCGTTCATAGTTCCTTCCTTAAACCGACTGTTATACCTCTATAAAGGAGTACTTTTGAGAAAGAAAATATTGGTGGAAGAATGTACCCATTACTGGGTTGTAGATCAACCCAATGGACCGGTGAGCACTGGTCGTTGTAAGCTCTGTGGCCATAAGGAAGAGTTCCGAAATTCAATGCCGGGTTCAGGTTGGGACAGAAGTGGGCAGGCAAAAAAAAATACGGCATCGGAATCAAAGTCGTAATATTTCATAAATTTAAAACAGTAAGTCTTTGAGTTATATATTCTGGGGTTGATTAATTGAATTCTCCAGCCCGAAATTTAGTGGGGCAAACTATTGTGGATGATGGCCCAATTTCGTTTGAGACCTTTATGGAGATCGCTCTTTACTCCGAAGTTGGTTATTATCGAAATGTGGACGTTTTTGGGATTGCGGGGGACTACTACACTAGCCCGTATATACACCCGATATTTGCTTCTCTTTGTGCTCTGCAAGTTGAAAAAATGTGGAAAACAATGGACCAGCCTGTTCCATTTTTTATTATCGAGCAGGGGGCAGGAGATGCCACTTTAGCGAAAGACGTTTTAGAAGCTATTTCAATTCTAAATCAAGATTTATATTCTTCCCTTACTTACATATGTGTGGACAGGCGACAGATCGAAATTGATGACAACAGCCATATAGAAACTGTCCTGTCTGATCAAGTTGAACCTTTTCATAAAACCGGAGTATTCATATCAAATGAGTTGATTGACTCCTTCCCTGTAAAAATGATCGAGATAAGAAACGGGGAAATTTTCGAGATATATGTGGGCATAAACAGCCAAGGTAGTTTCGAAGAAATTTTAAGACCGATCGCGATCGATGACTATGTGGATTTTCTACCTTCCAAAATTGAACAGCTGGATGGGTATAGAGGCCCGCTGAATACCAAGATGAATGATTGGTATAGGAATATGTCCGCTGCTTTAAATTGCGGATTTGTAATAACGATCGATTACGGGTTTGATAGGGAGGTTTTTTTTTCAATGGAAAAATCACACAGGCTACTCCAAACCTACTACAAGCATATAGATGGGTCCAATCCATTTCAGAGAATTGGGTCTCAAGATATAACGGCTCACGTGGATTTTGACACCCTAAAACAAAGCGGCCATAAATATGGGTTTACGGAATGTGGATATTTTTCACAGGCGGAATGGCTGAATTCGATGGGGTTAGATAATTTGCTTCGTAAGATGAGGACAGACGGTCTAGAAAATAGAAAGAC
>DTSF01000172.1:1239-2950 GCA_012965485.1 Dehalococcoidia bacterium | reverse complement strand
ATCCATTACTGTTTTGAAAGCTGCCCTTAAAGCCAATTCCGTCTTACCGTATCCGACATCCCCGCATATGAGCCGGTCCATGGGTCGGTCAGATTCCATGTCGTCTTTTATTTCTACTAACGTGGAAATTTGATCCACAGTTTCTTCGTAGGGAAAGGATTCTTCCAGTTCGAATTGCCATTTTGTATCGGGACCAGTAGCGTGGCCCTTACTCACCTGTCTTGCCGCGTATATTGAGAGCAATTCCATTGCCATTTCGCGAGTTGACTTCTCGACTCTCGCTTTTGTCCGAGACCATTCTTGAGTTCCCAGTCTCGTGAGTGAGGGAGATCTATCCATGGGAGCTACATAGGGGGCAACTCTGTCTAAGTGCTGCATTGGGACATACAGCTTATCCCCCTGAGCATACTGGAGAATTAAATATTCGTGGTTACCAGTATCTTCAAATTTGCTATCTGTACCAATAAATCTAGCTATGCCGTGTTCCACGTGAACCACGTAATCGCCGGGAGATATTTCTTCAAAAAAAGTTTCTCTTAATACTTTATTGGTTCTTCTTGCCCGCCTGCGTTTCGCGATGCCAAATATCTCCTTGTCACCTAGAAGGGTCAGACGATGTTGTGGCGTATTAATTACAAATCCGTCTCCAATATTGGCAGTGGCAATCGGGATTACTGTTAGCGGATGTAATTCAATCACAGAACCGGTGGCCGGAGGTTCAGAGGGGCTTAAATCTTTTAAGAGTTCTTTTAATCTTGAATGGTGAGAGGTAATAGCAATCACCCTACCTCCACCATTTGTGAACTCAGACGTATCCTTCGATAAGGCGTCTAGGTCACCTTTATATAAGGGAGGGGAACTAAATGGCATTGGGCGAGTATTGTTATTATCTAGGTCTGATGCTCCCCAAGGCATCAGAAATATGTTTTTCTTTAATTTCCCTATTGAGTTTTCTATTTCGCTCCAAGAAATTCTATCGGTCGGAAAATTGAGTGGAATCTCTCCCCGATTTTCTTTTACCATTTTTAGTTGATTTGCCCGTTCCTCAACATTCCATACAGAATTCATCGCATCTACATTTCTGTATGAAATCACTAATCCATTCTGAGGGAAATAATCAAGCAAGGTCCCGTTGTTGAAAAAGCCAGAATACAAACCCAATTCTTCAATTTGACGCCCGTTTAACAGGTCATCAATTTCAGAATTAAATCGAGTTATTTCTTCAGGATTGCATTGCGAAAGATCCACGTGAGAAAGTAGTCGGTCAAATTCATCCGCGGAGGTTGATGATATTAAAGTTTCTTTAGCTGGACTGATGGAGAATCCCTCGACAATTTCTATTGATCTTTGGCTGTCTGGATCAAAAGTCCTTATACTGTCTATTTCATCACCCCAAAGTTCGATTCTACAGGGCATATCCTCACCTATTGGATATACGTCTATGATTCCGCCTCTTCTACTAACAGTGCCGGGTTCCGACACATTTGATTCAAAAGAGTAACCCATCTGCTGCCAGTAATTGACCATTTCTTCTAGATTTACTTTGTCTCCCTGTACATAGGAAAAGGAATTTTCTTTAAATGATTTGATTGAGATTGTTTTTTGAGCAAGGGCCGACGCTGAAGTTACTACAACCAATGGTTCTGAATGATTTTTTACCAAATAGTCATAGATTGCCTCATTTTTGCCAACACGGATCCTACGAATGTAG
>DTSF01000172.1:0-1229 GCA_012965485.1 Dehalococcoidia bacterium | reverse complement strand
AACATCTTCTGTCAATCTCTCAAATGGCAAGATTTCACTTTCACCAAACCTGAATGGTTTTGCTTCACCCTCCATCCAAGCGGATAAATATTCATGTAGACGTCTCGAATGCTCTGGGGTAGGGCAGATAAGCAAAATAGGTATTTGCAAATCTTTCCATAGAGATGCTGTAAAAAAAGGTACAGCCTCATCTATGATCTGAACACGGATTTCAGGTTTTCCCTTTATGATTTCAGACACCAATCCTTCATAATTGGCATCAGATTTTAACAGCTCTGTTATTTTTATAAGATCCATTATTTTATCAAATATGTCCTAACGACAAATGACCGATCCCACCAAGGACCGGCATTCTTTTCTAATGTTACCATCACTTTGAGCGGAGGAAATTATTTTTGATTAGAGCGATTTCAATTTCTTGATAAGTCGCTAAGCCTTCAAATCTACCTTTTATTACACCTTTCTGGTCTACGAGGAATATCCAAGGCTCGCTGGGTAAATTCCAATCCTTAACTGCTTGTACAACTTTGGCATTGGATATATCTCCTTTTATTTCCGTCGGATTTTCATAGATTTCGACATGTATGAAAACCAAATCTTCAGAGAAATCTGAATGTAAACTTTTAACAATATCGATTTGTGGCCCGCAGGTACCAGTTGTACAGAATGCAGGTGATCCGAAAAGAATTAGAGCGGCTTTTCCTTCCTTGATTGATTCGGCGATGGAGTATTCATAAAAAGGTTTGTAAGGCGTGCTGTCAGTCGTGATGTTGCTGATATCTCGCGAAAGATTGGCAGTTGTGTTATTTGATGGAAATGCCTTGTCCCCTATTGACGGAGCCTGACTTTCCTCAGTTACTTTGATGAGCGATGAGGTCTTTTTTTCAATGCCATCCGTGGATTTAAAAGATACTCCTACTCCCCATTTGCCCGGTACGTCAAAGGTGACATTGGTGGTGTAAACGCCTTTACCTCCAACAGGCCATTTTTGAAATTTAGCGGCCAAAGTTTCTTTCAGCAAGGGTCGATCATCGTTTTGGAAAAAGAAAGTTTCAAAAAATGTCCTAGATGAGATTAAAAATAGAGATTTTGAGGAAAATTCTATAGAATAAATATAGAGAGGGATAGTTTCAGAGGTTATTTTATTTTCTTTCGCATAATTGTCTTCTATTTCCTTGATTGCATTTTCATATTCATCATTGATTATTTGTCGGCTTTTTTGTTTTTGT
>DTSF01000171.1 GCA_012965485.1 Dehalococcoidia bacterium | reverse complement strand
AACTATAGCGACTGACCTGGTGTCAACAACATGGGAGGAAAAGATAAAATTCAGGACAGTTGCAGATGTAACAGGTGGCCATAATGGAATAGAAACCAGGATGGGTGTTGCCTATACGGAGGGGGTGGTGAAAAGAGGAATGACTTTAGAAAGGTTTGTAGATATAACATCAACCAACGCGGCGAAAATACTTGGTTTATATCCTCGTAAAGGGGTAATAGCTCCTGGAAGTGATGCTGATATCACTATTATTGATCCCACAGTGGACAAGGATTTGTCCCTCGGTGATTTGCATCTTGAGGATTATAGTATTTGGGAAGGGTATCGAGTGAAAGGATGGCCAAAATCGGTGGTATTGCGTGGGACCATAGCTGTATTGGAGGGTGAACTTCTGTCGGGACCATCCCATGGTGAATTTCTTCCGAGGTGCATTTCATCTGAAATTTTGGAAGGGCCTGTTTGTTAACAAAATATTTTTGTTCCTAGAGTTAGCTACCGAATTGATATAATTCCCATTAAAAAAAATAGTACCAATGCCAGAACGGGTAAGGGTTCAAGGTAAAACTTTAAAAGTAAAAGGAGAGTTCCATGAAATTTGCAGTTAGAAATACATGGGTATGCCAAAGGGGTAAAGGGCCTGAGGCCTTGGAAGGGTTCAAAGTTATCGCGGAAAACTACAGGAATATGGGAGTGGAATGTCGGTTGTACGTTGATATATCAGGGACAATGGATGTTGTTGTTGCGGAATTGGAAGTCGAAAGTTTAGATGGTTATTTTACAGGGCAAAGGGAATTTTATGCTGGAATGGATGAGGCGACCAAGGGGTTAATTGGTTCAATAAATGGCAACACCGCCTCGGGTACCCGTGTTATCTACGAGATAGTTGAATATTAGAATCTGAATCTAGATTAGTATTAGCACCCACATCGAAATATAAAATCAGCGGTCAAAATGTTTGACTAGGTTATTGACTAAAGCACCCCTGCCTTTTGGAAGGCGTGTTTTAGTTCTTTTATCTCCTCAGTGGATAATTCAGGCGTAGGCTTTCGGGGTTTCGTGGCTTTGTAGCCAAGAAGATTCAAACCTGCTTTCAGGGCAGCGACACCTTTGCTCATTCCAATATAGTCTGCATGTATAAGTGATTCTTGAACGATTTGTGCTTCGTTAAAGTTTCCTGATTTCACTAGAGAAATCACTTTGCGGCATAAATCTGGGGCCCAATTTGCAAAGAATAAACAAGCCCCTTCAGCCCCTATCATCGCCCCTGGCATCAATAGGCTTCCATTACAGGTCCAGAGTTGAACCTGTGGGTTTATTAATGAAGGCAATCTACTTTCCCACCTAAAGTTCAAGGAAATTATGTAGGCATATATACCTTCAAGGTTGGTTATTTCGCCGATTTCTTCCGGTGTCGCATCTACATCCATTGCTAGTTTCGGTTGATGAATAGGTATCACTGGGACGGGGCTGTTTCGAGTCACTATTTCGAAGTAGTCAACAACTGACTCCGATCCATGTTTATCAGGTATTTTTGGAATCCTAACCCGTACCATATCGGCACCGACTTTTGCATATTCCTCTGCCTGCATGGCTGCCACAGTTGGGGACAAAGTGTCTATCCCTGCTATTACAAACTTTTGTCCCTGATGTGCTTGGGAGACAGTCTTAATAATCTCCGTTTTTTCTGTTTGTGAGAGATGAAATTCCTCTCCACCATAAGAGCCGATAACAAATCCACTTAAACCGGTACCAACCCATTGCAATATATTTTCTTCAAGGAGCTGCAGGTCTGGTTTATCATTATGATCAAATGGTGTTGGTGTTGGTGCAACTATTGGAATAGTGTCTCTTTCTGGGATTGTACTCAAATTATGTGCCTCTATGTGTTATCAAATTAGGAACTATTGGCCCAGCCACCGTCAATAATATGGGCCTGCCTTGTTGGTTACATCTAATTCAAACGTATTGGCATCACGTAAGTCAGACAGTAGAGGTAAATTTATATCGGTTGCTGTTACATTTGCCCCTTCCTGTACAAATCGTTCCGCTATAGCCCTTCCAATCCCTTGAGCTGCTGCTGTTATGAAGACAGTTTTGCTTGATAAACGCATGTCATATCCTTTCCGGTAATTAGAGTCGACGTACTAATTTGACTGATGGCTATGATACTAATTCCTAAGCAGTATTAATATCAGGAAGATTTTTTGGTGCAAACCATTAGTTAAATTGTGCCTGAGCAGCCGTGTTAACATACCGTTACACATAAGCATAGGAATTAGTGAGGAGTGAAGAAGAAATGGCGCAGACTGAAATAGAAGAACGTTTTGATAACTCTTTTACTGAGAAGTTTGGATTCCCAAAAGGCAGGGCAGCCAACAAAGTAGTGGAATCCTTGCGCGAATCGCACATTGCTTTTATAAAAGAAGCTCCTTTTATGGTAATGGCTACCTCAGACTCTTCCGGAAAATGTGATGCTTCTCCTAAAGGTGGTCTACCAGGATTTATTAAAGTCTTAGACGAAAATACTCTCCTATTGCCTGATGTCGCAGGGAATAAACTTTTTCAGTCATATCAAAATATACAAACCAATCCTCATATAGGGCTTATATTTTTCATCCCCGGATTGAATGAAACTTTGCGTGTTAATGGCAGTGCGAAGGTAATTTCCGATGAGGCTGTGGTAGACCTTAAACTACAGCTGGAGGTGTCCAATCCAGATGAAAAGGCAAAAATTTTGCAGGGTGTATTGGTGGACGTTGAAGAAGCCTATGGTCATTGTCCTAGGGCTTTCAGTTTTTCCTCCTTATGGGATATAGATCAGATAAATCATAACAAAGGTGGAGTCACCAAATTAAACGACTGACCACATTTATTCGGCGTTTTTGAATTGACGACTATTACCTATAATCCTCAAGGAACACACTCTATAGACATTACCGACGAGATTTATATTCAAGGCAGAGAAAAATCTTTTGAGGCCAGAATATACCAGCCTGAGGGAGCCGGTCCCTTCCCAGTATTGCTTGATGTTCATGGTGGTGCCTGGCAAGGTGGCACTCGCCTGAATGGATGCTATATGGATGAAAAACTAGCAGAAAGTGGGATATTGGTTGCAGCCATAGATTTTAGAGTTGCTCCGGAGGATCCCTACCCCGCTCAAGTAATAGATGTTAATTACGGTGCTAGATGGTGGAAAAATGAATCTAGAGTTTATAACGGTGACCCTTCCAGTTTTGGGATCTTAGGTGTTTCTAGCGGTGGTCACACAGCTATGTTAAATGCGTTGTGTCCCGCGAGGTCTGACTACATAAAACGACCCTTTCTTGTAAATGGGGCGCAGGTCGATGCTTCAGTTGATTATTACATTGGAATATCTGCTGTACTTGATTCACACGCAAGATATTTGTATGCCAAGGACGAGGGCATGGAAAACTTAATTAGGGGTAGTTTGGCATATTTTGGTGATGAAGAAAGGATGAAAGCTGGGAATCCTCAATATATTTTAGAAAATGGAGAATTTGAAAGATTGCCGACGTCTCTTCTTATACATGGGTCAGAGGATGCTAATGTTCCGAATCATATTCCTGCCAACTTCGAATTAACTTATCAATCCAGAGGCGGGGAGATAGAATTGGTTGTATTTGATGGTATGCCGCACAGTTTTGTGAGAGACCCACAGCCAGAATCGGATGAAGCAATAGAAATCATGAAAAATTTCATATCGCGCCAACTGTAATTTAGTAAAAGATTTACTCAGGACAATCTTGGTGAATTAATTTTTCTTGTTTTAATTCCCTCCATAAATCGGGGGCTATTTTTATTGAAGCCATTGTTATATTGTCCCCTATTTCCTCTGGGCTCCGAGGTCCTGGTATAGTTGAAGCTACTGACCGGTGCATCAGTCCAAACTGTATCGCAGCTGCTTTGAGAGGCACCTGATGACGATCGCACACCTGTTTTATCTTTTTCGCCTTTTCGATTACTTCAAGGGGAGAAGGGTCATAAAAATAGGTGCTTTTAGTATCTAGGTCGGATGCTAGTATTCCGCTGTTGTAAGGCCCACCAAGTATCAGACTTATATCTTTTTCCAAACACAACGGCATTAATTCGTGGAGGGCTGTGTGATCGAGCAAGGTGTATCTACCTGCCACAAGAAAACAATCGAAATCTGCATCTTGGGCGAACTGCCTTAGCATCTCCCATTGGTTCATACCTGCTCCGATAGCTTTTATCACTCCCTGCTCTCGAAGTTTTGCCAGTGTGGGGAACGCTTCATTCAACGCAGAACTATAATGGTTGTCTGGGTCGTGTATCAGTACTATATCTAATGAATCCAAATTCAGTCTTGTGAGACTTTCATCTATGGATCTAAGGATCCCCTCTTTCGTGTAATTAAAAGGGATATCTTGTCCGGGAATTATCAACCGCCCCACTTTACTAGATAGTACGAAGTCATTTCTTGGTAATGTTGAAAGAAATCCTCCGTTATGTATTTCGCTCAACCCTGATCCATACAAAGGTGCTGTGTCAAAATACCGTATCCCTTGTGCATAAGCATATTCCAAGGTGTCTTGAGCGGTTTTGGAATCTAGTCCACCTAAAGGAGCTCCACCCATTCCTATCCTGGTAACCCTAATGTCGGTTTTCCCTATTTTTGAAGTATCCAAACTGGTTTTCATATGCTACACCTGAATGTGAATTATTATGTGACCCCTGATAACATCACAAATCATTTTACCTAACCACGAGATATTTCAATACATGTCCAGTCCACAAATGACTCCCCGGCGTATTTTGATCTTTGGATCTGCAATGCATATATGGAGCGATCTAATATTTGCGTTGCTGATACCACTTCTACCTGCGATTAAAGACAATCTAGGTTTGACTTATGCCGAGGTTGGGTTACTCCGGTCAACCCATAGTGGAGCCACCGCTGTATTGCAAGTCCCAGCAGGTTTTTTGGCAGAGTATTTCGGAGAATTCTGGATGCTCGTTACGGGTAACTTATGGGCCTCTGCTGGTTTAATAGGAATGGGGTTGTCAAATGGGTTTTGGTTGCTATTTATTTTCGCAATTATTGGGGGCCTGGGAGGAGGGACACAGCACCCATTGGCTTCCAGTATGGTTTCTAGAGCATATAACGATTCCGGCCGCTCTGCAGCGGTAGGAACCGTGAATTTCTCAGGTGATTTGGGAAAAATGATTGCTCCGGCCTTAGGCGGAATTTTGCTTATCACATTCGACTGGGGGGGTACTATGTTGTACATAGGAGCCGCAGGAATTTTCTTAATGCTGGTGACCGCAGCTTTTAACCGCAACCTTAATATGGGACGCCCTAAATTAAATGTGGCCACCCTCCCCTCGGGAGATCCTTTAGGAGAATCACCCCAAAACAAGGCATTCATTTCATTGAGTTTCATAGGGGCTTTGGACAATGCTACTAGAACCGGGGTACTCGTTTTCTTACCTTTTATTTTAGTTGGTCACGGAATGGGCACAGGTGAAATAAGTATTGCCTTATTCCTTTTGTTTTCCGGTGGAGATGCTGGCAAATATGTATGTGGATGGTTAGACGGCAAAATTGGCACGGTTAACATTATATGGATAACTAAAGGAATGACGGCGGTATTTGTGGTGTTATCACTTTATACTCCGTACCTTCTTATTTGGCCTCTTGTACTTGTAATGGGGGTCGGGCTAAATGGTACCTCGAGCGCTCTCTATGCGACTGTTGCTAAGTTTGTCCCAACTGATCGAAGGGCGAGGTATTACGGATTTTTTTATACTACCAATGAGATCGGTACCATTGGGGCGCCTCTATTGTACGGGTTTGTGGCGGATGTTTTTGGCTTGGTTCGTTCTACTTATGTAATGGGATTGGTTACTTTTGCAATACTTCCGCTTAGTCTTGGGTTGAGGAAATACTTGTCGAATGATGTCTTGTAATATTTTTATGCTTGTTGATATACCTGTATTCGATGGCGATTAGTTTCTGTCACGTATACACGGTTCAGAGTATCCAATTTGATTGAAACTGGGGACCAAAAGTATTTTTCTATGTGAGGACACTCACTACGTGGGTCATTGTCTTCGAGGAAATCCAATTCTATTTCCATATTTGGTGGTATTCGGCTATTTTGTTTCTGATGGTGGATACGGCTATTAAATCCCCTTTGTGTTATATATGTAGTAGACCGGAAGTATATTTAGGAATGAAATTATGGAACTAATTTTATGATTAGAACAGCGCTTACAGATTTTCTCCAGATAAAATACCCAATTTTTAATGCACCTATGGCAACCAGTGCTACCGCTGAACTAGCAGGGGCTGTATCAGGTTCTGGTGGCTTTGGGATGCTAGGAATGGGGAGCACCGTTCCTGATCCAGAATGGCTGGATTTTCAAATTAAACGCGTGCGTGAGATAACTGATAACCCCTTTGGAGTGGGCTTTATAACTAGTGTTGACGGCATAGGTGAACTTGTGGAGGTGGCTATACGAAATAAAGTAGATCTAATTGGGCATTCATTTTCTGACCCTTCTCCGTATATTGCTGATGCAAAAAATGCAGGTATAAAAGTTCTCTCACAGGTTCAAACAGTTGAACAAGCTATACATGCAAGTGAGATTGGAGTTGATCTGTTGGTTGCTCAAGGTACTGATGGTGGAGGGCATATCGGGCATATAGGTACCATCTCGATTACTCCTGCGGTAGTAGATGCGTGCCCTGGAATTCCAGTAATGGCAGCAGGTGGGATAGTAGATGGGAGGGGAGTTGCAGCTGCTTTAGCTTTGGGTGCCAGTGGAGTGTGGGTTGGGAGTAGGTTTGTGGCTTCAAACGAATGGTTTGGTCCGGCATGGGCTAAGCAGGCTCTAACCGAGGTAGGTACCGACGACACAGTCAATACAAAATCTTACGATTTGGCCACCGACGCCCCTTTTCCTTTTCACATCGGACATAGGGTTATCAGAAATAAATTTACAGATCAATGGCATCAAAACTACGAGAAATTACTGGAGCACAAAGAAGATCTTAAGACAGATATCGCCTTGGCTCAAAAAAATGCCGATTTAACAGTAGCGCCTGTGAATGCTGGAAGTGGTTCTGGGCCAATAAAATCGATCGATAAAGTGTCTGAAATCATTTGTAACATGATGAATGAAACCGAATCTATATTAAAAACTCTGGGCGGGGGATTACAAAATTAATTCAGTTTAGGAGCGTCACTTGGAACATCTGCTGATATACCCGGTTAAAAGGGGTTATTTGGACAAAGAGTTAATTTCAGATGTAGGTAAAGCAGCCGAACAAGCCGGGTTTTACGCATTTCTTTCGTGGGATCATTATATGTTGCCGGATGGCCCGGAAACGTTGGACGCATGGAGCATACTGGCTTTTCTGGCCGGTCAGACCACTTCTATCAAGCTTGGTACTGTTGTTACCCCTATCCCCTTTAGACCTCCATCACAACTAGCCAAAATTGTGTCCAGTGTAGATTATTTATCGGGAGGTAGGACTATCTTGGGGGTGGGTGCCGGGTGGCACCAACCTGAATTTGACGGATTTAGTAATTGGGGGACCCCGGGTCAAAGGGTAAGCAGAACAGAGGAAGCTCTGGATTTGATTACCAAGTTGTGGGCCGGTGATGAAGTGAGATATGACAGTAAGAACTATCATTCGGATGGTGCAGTCATATCACCTGTTCCCATCCAAACCCCGTACCCACCTATGTGGTTTGGGGTTAGAGGCAAAAGGATGCTTAATCTAGCGGCTAAATACGCAGAGGCCTGGATACCTACTAACATTAGCCCCGGTTTGTACTCAGATGGACTGAAAGCTCTCAGAGTGTTACGGCTAGAAATGGGTATAGATATTCCCTTAAAAGGGGCACTTCAAAATTTTGACGTTTTTACGGAGGCTGCTCCCTGTATAGAGACTATTGATTCCTATGCAGAGGCAGGTTGTGAATATTACGGATCTATATGGTCATATCCTCCCGAAGAAATGGTAGACCGTATTACATGGTTTGCGGAAGAAGTAATGCCAAATGTGTAAAACAAATGATATGGGTTTTGGGGTTGGTTTCAGATCGGTAAAAAGTAGATTAGGGTCATTTATGTCTATCACGGAATTTCTGAAGGCCAATGAGATGGAACATTTACTGAGCTGTTTGAAATTTCGGATATGGACCTGTAGCCACAATAAGCAAGACACCTGTCAAATTCTGCTTTGAGAATATTTAACATTAAATTCACGCCGTTATGTCCATCGTAGGCCATTGCCCAAAATGTAGGCCGCCCTACAAAGACGGCGCGGGCCCCAAGTGCTAAGGCCATGAATGCATCCGAACCTCTCCTTATTCCCGAATCGAAGTACACTTCGATATTATCGCCGCCGGCTTGTGCTATTGGTTGAAGTGTTTCTATTGAAGACAATGTTCGATCGATTTGTCGGCCGCCATGATTAGATACGGTTATTCCATCCACACCATTTTCTGCGCATAAAGTCGCATCCTTAACCGTTCATATCCCTTTTATTACCAAAGGTAAATCGGTTAGTGATTTGAGCCAATCTAATCTGTCCCACGTTAGGCCTATGTAATTCTCTGGAGACCAGTCAGCAAAATCGGGAGGGATGATATCGGTCCTTCGCATGAATTCAGGCCTATCTTTAAAATTTCCGTTATATAGTTCTGGTTTGCGTTTGAAATTGTTTCTTAGATCTCTTTCTTTTGGAGCCGAGGTGGGCCCATCTACTGTGAGACAAATGGCTGAGTAGCCAGATTTCTTAGCGTTATTAACAAGATATTCAGTGATTTTGTCATCTGAATGATAAAGCTGAAACCGGGCCTGTTGCTACTTCTGCGACCTCCTCTATGCTGTAACCAGACGCGGTGGGGAGGGCGTATAGAGTTCCCTGATAAGCCTGCCCCTTTTGCCGCCGCTAGTTCACCATCAGGATGCAATTGTCTCTTTGCGCCTTCTGGAGCGATCATTATTGGTAAGTCTATTTTATCCCCAAGCACCGTAGTGGAAAGGCTGCGGGTACCGACATCTATAAGGAAGTTAGGATTAAGGGTAATTTCACGAAATTTATCTTCATTTCGTTGCTTTGTAATCTCATCAAATGCCGCGCCCTCTATAAAATCCCACATGTCAGAAGGTATCTTTTTTCTAGCCACTTGTTTTAGGTCAGCTATGCTTACTATTTTCACTCAAACCTCCCGAGAAATTCGATATTTGGGAAACCGGGTGTGTTTCTACCAAATGACAACAATTAAGTGAGCCCGTGAGAATTGCTAAAGCGAAATGCCAGGCCTCAAAATGGGGCCTGGCATTTTTATCTCAACTGTTTGTCTTTGAGGGTCGACTAATCGTCTTTATTTATATTTCCCAACCCAAATTCTGCTGAGAAAGCGCTCGAGGTGTATTCGAGACACTCAGCGGCAGCATCTCCGATCTCCATATCCTCAGATTCAACCAAGGCATCGATACAGGATTCAAATTCGCCACTAACACCCTCTCCCATGCCCCAGTTATCGCCTTGGGTAATACCTCCAACTAGCCCTGCTGCTGCATTTTGAACCACATCGTTGAGGGCACCACCATCGACGTTTGCAAATTGTGGGGCTAGGTCTGGATAAGATAAAATCGCACTGGATATGACATCGGATATATCGTCAAGTTTTGCGTATGCTTCATCACTACCCAGGGCTGTTGCTGCGGAGTATAAAGATTCAGCTGCCTGATTAACGATGGACCAAATAGGATCTTCTAGGGCTTCCCAGCAGTCGTCTTTTATGCCGTCGAGTTCACAGATTTCTTCGTGAAGTCTCATTGCTGTGTTGCCGGTTATATCCTCGAGATCGTCTTCGTAATATTCATCGTCATAGTCGCAAGGTTCACCTTTAATACCGTGAGGATCACATTCTAGATCATCTTGGGCGAGGTTCAGAATGTTACCCATTAGGGCTTCGACACCTTTCCCAGTTAAAGATTTGTCATATAAAAGATCTTCTACGCTGGATTTGAATTTCTTGTCACTTATTTCATCGAGTCCAGTTCGGATAGCTTTACGCACCGCTCTGGCTTCTCTATCCTCAGAGTCAAGCTTTCTCTTTAGTGACGTCGCCGCATCGTCGCTACTGCTAATTACTGCCCTGCCGTCTGGGGAGTTTCCATCTGCAGCTGCGACAATATCCTCATTCACATTTCTGTAGCAGTTACGTCGGTATAGCTCAGCCCTTCCCACAAAGTCACCCGTCACGGGATCTTCAACCATGTCCATGGTGAATACCATGTCTTCCATATCTTCCAAACATTCTATTACCCCGTAAACGGCGTCCTCCGTGTCTGGGTCGGACAACATTGCGGCATTATTGATGTTATGCACATCGGTGGGTTCAACAGCTCTTATTTCTTGGTGATATACAATCGCTTCATCAGCACAGTCTTCTCTGACCACTCTGGAATTTGATGATTGTGAATCATCCATACAATCTTCCAGGTATGCGGCGATAATTTCTCTACCATCGAGTCGTATCAGTTTTTCGGTCGCCGATTCTTCTTCACCTTCACCATCGAAGGCTACCTGAAGGATGTGCCCAATC
>DTSF01000170.1 GCA_012965485.1 Dehalococcoidia bacterium | reverse complement strand
TGTGGAAGAATCCGACAAAATAGCGTGCAGACAGTGATATGCAGAAGCGCAAAAAGATGCAACACTACGCAAAGCTACGCTAAACTACGCTAAACTACGCTGAAGATGTTGAAATATCTGGCCGAAGGGCTTTAGTGAGAGTTGACTACAATGTTCCTTTCCAGGAAGGAACTAGCATCATATCGGACGACACCCGCATCAAGGCTTCAATACCAACTTTAAGACATTTAATAGACAAAGGTTGTTCGTTGGTATTGTGCTCCCATCTAGGACGTCCCAAAGGTAGGCGATACCCTGAATTGTCTTTAAAGCCAATCGCAAAAAGATTAGGTGAAATCCTACAACAAGAGGTACAGTTTGTTGAAGATTGCGTATCGGAAGCAGCAGCAACCGCTGCATCGAAGTTAGGTAAGGGTGAAATTCTACTATTAGAAAATTTGCGGTTTCATAGAGGGGAAGAAGAAAACAACCTTGCTTTTGCAGAGCAGTTATCAGAATTAGCCGAAGTTTTCATAAACGATGCCTTTGGTACGGCTCACCGTGCCCATGCCTCTATTTCGGGTATAACGAAATTCTTGCCTTCCTACGCAGGTCTTCTTTTAGACAAAGAGATCAATTACTTAGAAGATGCTCTAGAAAACCCCGAATTACCCTTCACGGCTATATTGGGAGGAGCGAAGGTATCAGACAAAATTAAAGTCATCGATCGCCTAACGAAGATAGCAAACAACATTTGTATTGGGGGAGGAATGGCTGCCACTTTTTTAGCAGCCTCAAATAAAGGAATCGGAAATTCATCAATAGAAGTTGATTTTATTAGCCAGGCTCAGGCCCTGTTAAATAAAAAAGATTCGACCAACGTGAATTTAATTTTGCCTAGTGATGTGGTAGTGGTTAAAACCTTCCAAAAGGATTCCGACTTCCTTGCAAAATCGGTTGGTGATTTGGACGATGACGACATTATTGTCGATATAGGGCCGACAACCGCGGATTATTACTCATCCATTATTCAAAAAAGTAAAACGATTCTTTGGAATGGACCCATGGGAGTATATGAATGGGAAAAAGCCAGCGCCGGCACGCATTCAGTGGCCAAGGCATTGGCAAATGGGAGTATGTTATCGATAATTGGTGGAGGTTCAACAGTAGATGCTGTGAAATTTTTCGGTCTTCAAGCCCAGATGACGCATGTATCTACCGGTGGGGGAGCATCTCTAGAGCTGTTAGAAGGTAGAGAATTGCCAGGAGTTGCTTCGCTGCGTGAGAAAACAAAGGGTTAAGGAATTATGATCGATTTCCAATATTTGTCTAGTATCAGGAAACAAACTGCCTCCAAAATTGTCATGATAGTTGTCGATGGTCTAGGTGGAATGACAAATCCTTCAACCGGCCAATCTGAATTAGAGGCTGCCGTGTTGCCAAACCTAGACAGGTTGGCTGCTAATAGTTCCTGTGGAGTAAGCACTCCGGTTCTTCCGGGTATAACCCCTGGCAGCGGTCCCGGGCACATGGCTTTGTTTGGATATAATCCTATTAAGTATCTCTTGGGCCGAGGGGTGCTGGAAGGGTTAGGAATTGGGGCTCCCATAGGGAAGGGAGACGTAGCCGCGAGAGGAAACTTTTGCCTTTTAGGGGATGACGGCAGAATTTTGGATCGACGTGCTGGCAGAATTACAACTAAAGAGTGCGTGGAATTAGTTGCGTTGCTCAAGCAAATTGAGATTCCAGGATTCGGAATCGAAATATATCCCGTTATGGATTACAGGTTTGTTCTGGTTTTCAAGGGAGAAACCTCTTCTCCTAATGTTTCAGAAACCGATCCTCAAATTACAGGTATTGCACCTTTGGTCTCGAATCCAACCTCTGAGGGAGGGACTGGGACAGCCTTGGCAGTTAATCTTTTTACCCAAAGAAGTATGGAAATTCTCAGGGAACACAAAGGAAGTGCGAACGGCATCTTACTGCGCGGTTTCTCAAATATACCTGAATTGCCGCATTTCGGCTCATCATATGCTCTGAATCCTGCAGCGATAGCCGCCTATCCAATGTATAGAGGAGTTGCAGGCCTTTTGGGTATGGAGATACTAAACTCGAAGCAAACTTTTGAGGACGAAATCAAGACCTTGGAAATGAATTTTTCTAAAGGTTACGATTATTTTTTCCTGCATTACAAACCTGCCGATAGTGCAGGGGAGGACGGAGATTTTATCCAAAAAGTGGCTCTGCTTGAGGAATTCGATAAGAAACTTGAACGGGTTGTCCAATTGGAACCTGACGTAATAGTCATATGTGGGGACCATTCAACGCCATCTTATATCTCTTCTCACAGTTGGCACCCTGTACCCTTTTTGATCAACTCCAAGTTATCCCAAGGTAAGCTCGGAGGCCAATTCACAGAAAACAGCTGTCGAGAAGGCACGATAGGGCGTATCAGGGCCGAAGAACTTATGCTACTGGTTCTATCCCACGCAGGAAAACTTAACAAATTCGGTCCCTAGTACATTTTATCACCCGTTATTTTGTCTGAGACATGAGTAAACTTGAAGCATAATAAACCAATACTAAACATTAATTTATTCACAATATACTGAGTATCTTAACCAATGTCCCCCACTGCTAATCCTGGCGCATTATTGGCGTATTACTGGTATGTCAGAGCAAATAATCCTCCACATTTACCTAACATCGATCTCACAAGACACCGAAAATTGATTTCTTTCTACAATCACCAGATATAAATGTAAATGCAGAGTTAAGTTTCTTTAAACTATCAGGTCTTTATATAAATATCCCATCACATAAATATCCCATGTGAATCCCTGTTTCAAAGTATATAATAAATGTAAAATAAACCAATACTAAACATTAATTTGTTCATAATATACTGAGTATCTTAAACAATGTCCCTCACTGCTAATCCTGGCGCATTATTGGCGTATTACTGATATGTCAGAGC
>DTSF01000169.1 GCA_012965485.1 Dehalococcoidia bacterium | reverse complement strand
ATTTTCAAAATATGGAGACTTTTCAGTGAATATGGTTGAACAAATTAAGTACTGCCAATCCTGTGGTACACATTTAGTGAGAAAATACGATCGCAGCAAGGTGAGACCATTCTGCGAGGCCTGTAATGCTTTCAAATATGTAGACCCTAAAGTCGCCGTAGTGGCGATAGTTCCATCAGACAAAACAATATTGCTAATAAGGCGAGCCATCGAACCTCATTTAGGAAAATGGAGTTTGCCGTCAGGCTATGTAGATCGCGGTGAATCTATCGAAAATGCCTTAGTTCGAGAGATCTTCGAAGAAACAACAATCTGTGCCAGTCCATGTCACTATCTAGGGGTATTTTCAGGGAAGGGACCAGTTGTAGTCCATGTATATGTAGCAACTCACAAATCAGGTACAGCCAAGGCTGCTGAAGAGGTAAGCGAAATAAAGTGGTGCGAATTGGACGAAATACCTGAACTCCCGTTCCCTTATGACCAGGAAATAATGTCGGCCTATAAAACTTATCGCCACAGCCTATGAATCATTTTCATCACCATGACCTTCATTCCATATCCTTTTAAAAATACCGTATCGTGGGCCATCCTTGTCACCTAACGGAGTGATGTTCACCAATTCCCAACCCTTGTCTCCCATACGCTTTAGAAGACCTGTTGTGTAGCGTAGTCCGCCTTCTTCTGTGTCGGTTTTCAGCCTTATCACATCGTACTCCCAAGTCGATATGCCATGCGGAAGATCAAAATCTTCTATGTATTCCAGCTGTTGGAGTTCTTCCTCTGTTATCTCTGCCCAGGAGTCTTCTGGCAGGTCTGTCTGGCATTCATCACATGATGTCGCCGGCCCTAACGAGTAACCGCCACACTCGGGACAAAAATAAATTCTCATAGACTATTATTTTAATATTTCTTTTTCCTAAATTCAAAAACACCATCAAGCTGCGGTGATTATATGTCCACTATAAGAAAAATAGATACCATGCGGCCATTTTTATGCAAATAAACACCACAATATATTTATTAAAGATTCCCCCAGGAGATATAGGCATATACTCTTATACCAATAATCGTTGCCCCTTTGGGAAGATAATTTTGATCCCGATATTGTATGTATCGATCTTCAAGTAATTCCGCAGCCAGTAGGTTTTCCTGTTCATCACTCACAACTTTAGCCTTACCTTTAGCCATCACATATGCCAATTCAGTCCAATTTTCTGAATATCTGTCAAATAAAACAACAACTTCATCGTTATTTGCTATGTTGCTAATTCTTTCAATAGGTTTGCTTATATTTTTTTTTGGCTTTGCATCAATTGGAGTATAGATCGTGTCGTTACCAGACAAAGCAAAGCAGATAGGTACTGAATGAGGAGCCCCGGAAGGGGTCACAGTAGATAACCTAGCTACCTGTAAGGAAAGTATAAATTCTTGTACGCTTACAGGCATTAAACTCCCAATCGGGTTAGACAAAAGTGTTACTTAAGAAGCTTTTATCTTATTGTAAATCCTCAATCGCCTGAAAATTCATATTGTAGAGATGAGCGTAGAGACCGTCTTTATCCATCAGTTCTTGGTGATTCCCTACCTCCACCACCTCACCTGACTCTAACACCACTATTTTATCTGCTCCTCGTATCGTGGATAATCGATGAGCTATGACAATAGCGGTACGTCCTTTTAAGACATTTCTTAACGCTGTCTGAATAACTAATTCAGTATGGCTATCTATGCTTGCAGTAGCCTCATCTAGGATAAGTATCTTGGGATCATCGACGATGGCTCTCGCAAAACTTATTAATTGGCGCTGG
Organism: Dehalococcoidia bacterium; assembly: GCA_012965485.1. The sequence goes on along the minus strand of DTSF01000169.1, from coordinate 1,168 downwards.
CCCAAACTTATATTTGCCCCTCTTTCTGACAAGTAAGTGCCATATCCGTCTTCAAGTTGCATAATAAATTCGTGGGCTCCAACTACCTTTGCTGATGAAACAGCTTTTTTATCGGTCGCATCTACGTGATTATATTTAATATTTTGCATCACTGTGCCAGAAAACAAATATGGTTCCTGCAAAACCATGCTCATCTGTCCCACAACCGAACTTCGTTTAACATCTCTAATATCAATACCATCTATTAATATTTCCCCTTCGTCACGGTGCACTGGGTAGAATCTAGACAAGACAGACACAATACTTGTTTTCCCTGCTCCAGTCGGGCCCACAACAGCAACGGTTTCTCCCGCCTGTATAGTTAGGTTTATGCCTTTCAATACCTCTTCGCCTTCCACGTACCTAAATCGGACATTCTTGAACTCAATATTCCCTTTTATTTCGGGCATTTCAATCGCATCTTCAATGTCTATAAGTTCAGGTTCCGTATCCATCAAATCAAAAATCCTTGCCCCGGACGCCATAGAACGTTGCAGTTGGGTATATTGTTGAGTCAAATTACGAATCGGATCAAAAAATCTTTGTACATACATGACAAAGGCCACCAACACCCCCGGAAGCAATTGACCGTCCCAGATGAATTTAGAGCCGAAAAACAACGCAAGCCCGATAGCCACTGCTGTGAGAATATCAACGGCCGGCAACAGACCTGCTGCAAATCTGCCTGCAATTACATTGGACCATCGGTGGGCTGTATTTTTCTCATCAAATAATGGTACTGTACTATTATCTGTAAAACTACGGAATTTCGAGATATTACTCATTCTTAATCGTGCAGCATAATCAATGGTTTGAAAGGGATTTGCTTCATCACCAACGGCATTGCCTTCATCTACACCAATTAATGGATCTATCCAGACATCATCTGTAATAGCTGGTATTTCTGCATTAATATTTGCATAACTGTAAGTACTTTCCCCATCACCTGCAATCCAATACTCCGATACACCATTATTCTCAGGATTTGTATCATCTGTATAAGCAACATCAAAATTTGAACCTGAAAAATCCAGGTTGCCGGAAAATTCTATCGATTCAAAGGTATGCCCTGTTTCAGAATCGTTGTTCTCAAAAATATTGTTGGAGAATATTATCTCATCATCACGGG
>DTSF01000168.1 GCA_012965485.1 Dehalococcoidia bacterium | reverse complement strand
GAATCGGTTCATACCAATATTTGAAGCAACAGAAAGTTGGTCACCTTCCTCTTCTGAACTACTGTTAGCTGCAACTCCATTAGAGTATGTGACTATCACATTTCCAGATTGGTCAAGGAAGGTTAACGACAGTTCTTCGTGTATTTCTTTGGGTAGAAAATAGTTGATAAGAACCCCCGCCGGTGGATTCTGTCCCGCGTCAAGGAAAGAGCGTTCCACCTCACCATAGGTATTCTTATCCTCTGTGTAAGTGACTGCGGCTCCGAGTGAGAGCTGGTAATTCTTTCCATCAACTGCTTTAGGATTCCTGAGAGGGGCAGTTATTCGGATCGTGTTCCTTGGTTGAAGGATATGTGGAGAATCAGTCCCTTCTATTTCAGGGACCTGCCTGAGTTGTGTAAGATCATCGAGTATCCAGAATGACCTTCCATGGGTTGCCACGATCATGTCGTCTTCTTTTATTGCTATGTCGTAGATGGGAACGACGGGCAAAGAACTCTTCCCGACACTCCCGTTACCCTTCAATTCCCTCCAACGGGTTCCGTCGTCAAATGAGACGTAAAGTGTGGTTTCTGTCCCTGCATATAGCATTCCGGGCTTGACGGGATCCTCCCGAATACATCTAGTGAAATCATCTCCCGGTAGGTTTCCGTTAATGACCTTCCATTGCTCACCGTAATCCTCTGTCTTAAAGAGCATCGGTGAACTATCACCTAGTTTGTATCTGGTCGCAGCCATATATGCTGTGCCAGCTGAATGTGGTGACGGTTCTATCATGCTGATCAGGGACCATTCAGGCAATTCTGCAGGGGTGATGTCTTGCCATGAATCCCCCTCGTCTTTGGATACGTGAACCAACCCATCATCCGAACCTGCCCAGAAAACTCCCTTTTCAACAGGCGATTCGGCGAATGAGAATATGGTTGAATAGGTTTCTGCCCCCGAAGTGTCGAGTGTTACAGGCCCTCCCGATGGCCTCAACTTTTCCTCATCGTGTCGTGTGAGATCGGGGCTAATTGGAGTCCAATTACTTCCTTGATCCAGAGACCTAAATACAAGGTTGCCGGCTGTGTACAACACAGTTGAGTCGTGAGGGGAAAATGAAATCGGATAGGTCCATTGGAACCTGTACTTCATCTTGTCGGCGCCATATCCAATATTTACCTCCGGCCAGACAGTTATTATTCTCACCTGACCGGTGTTATGATCGTATCGGAGCATATTCCCGCCACCGCCCGGGGAGCTTCCAACTGCTCCTGATATAACAATATCGGGGTTGTTGGGATCGACCGCGATATATCCGCTTTCAGAGCTACCTACGAAATAACAGTCTCCCCACGGTATCGCTCCTTTGCCGGTTTGTGAGGGGACGCTGATAGCAGAATTGTCTTGCTGAGTGCCATAAACTCTATATGGATGTCTATTATCCGTGGTGAGATGATAAAACTGAGAGGTAAGCTGATTGTAGATGCTTGAAAACGATTCTCCACCGTTGAAAGAAACGCAGGCACCCCCGTCGTTTCCCTCGATCAATCGATCCGAATTGTTAGGATCAATCCAGAGATCATGATTGTCGCCGTGTGGGGTCCCAACCACTGAGAAACTTTTACCGCCGTCAATAGATTTGTGGCACTGGTAGTTCATAACCCAAACTATTTCAGGGTCCTGAGGATCGGGCACAATATGTTGGTAATACCAAGGACGACCTTGAAGATCTCTATCATCATTCACCAATTCCCACGTTTCACCGTAATCGTCTGAACGGTAAATGCCACAATCCTCGGATTCGACTGTTGCCCACACCCGTCCCGACTTTGCGGGAGAAGCTGCCACTCCGATGCGACCTTTAATGCCTTCTGGGAACCCCTGGTTGGAAGAGACTTCAGTCCACGTATCACCTCCGTCCGTTGATCGGTAGAGACCGCTTTCGTTGCCTCCGCTGCTCATATTCCAAAAACTTCTTCTAGCCTCCCAGATCGCAGCGTAAAGAATTCTTGGATTCGATGTATCCAACGAAAGGTCTGCGGCTCCCGCGTCTTGACCTTTGTGCAGGATATGTTCCCAACTCTCCCCCCCATCTGTAGATCGAAATATCCCGCGCTCTTCGTTTGGCTTAAATGCATTTCCAAGGGCTGCGACGTACACAAGATCCGGATTAGCTGGATGTATCCTCACGCGAGAAATGTGTCGAGTATCTTTTAACCCCAAATGTTTCCAAGTGTGCCCAGCGTCAGTGCTTTTATAGACACCATCACCGTGGGTTACGTCCAACCTTATACAGGCCTCACCGGTGCCTGCATATATCACATTACTGTCCGAATGAGCGACGGCTAGAGCACCTATTGAGGCGGTGTTAAAAAATCCATCTGAAACATTTTCCCAATAAGTACCGGCATCGGTGGTCTTCCAGACCCCACCGGCACAGGCTCCAAAATAGAAGACCGCGTCAGAAGATGGATCTCCCGCTACAGCAACAACGCGTCCGCCTCTTGGCGGACCAATACATCGCCAGGTAACCGCAGACAACTCTTGGTTCGTTGTTTCAATGCTGGAAGAATTAGACATTTTTGATCTCTCCTTTAAGTGACTTTCAGTAATATACAACGTTCATAACATGAGGCAAGGTGTCTGTATAGATCATGAAGGGTTCGTGAGGCCTACTCTATTAAGACGTTCGAGAACCAGGACGTCCAAGCCCTCTTCCGCTGGGTAAGTTACTGTTACAGGACCGTTGTGCCCAGTCCTTATGATTATTGCGTCATGCCCGGTATTTTCCAATTGGAATTATTCCTTGATTACTTTTTATTCTCTTCAAAGCAAACAGCAAAGTTATTGCTATAATTTAGATAGTTTCAATGTAAGTATATTGCCTTTTGCGGGTATCTTAACTTTATTGTAATTGATGATAGTGATAGAAGAAATCGGCAGGCCAGATTATTTTTGTATAGCCCGACACCTTAGCAATAACCATGTTCATTCTTCATCTGAAAAAGAAATAG
>DTSF01000167.1 GCA_012965485.1 Dehalococcoidia bacterium | reverse complement strand
AATATTTGTGCCTGAATAGTAACATCAAGTGCAGTAGTCGGCTCATCTGCAATAATTAGCTGCGGATTACAGCTTAGCGCCATGGCGATCATAACTCTCTGGCGCATTCCACCACTGAATTGGTGAGGATAATCGTCTAAACGGGTGTCTGAATCCGGAATACCTACCATAGTCAGCAATTCTGATGCCCTTCCCTTAGCACTTTTTCTGTTCATTTTTTGATGCAATTCCAGAGTCTCAGTTAACTGACGACCTATAGTAAGAACTGGGTTTAGGGATGTCATTGGTTCCTGAAAAACCATAGAAATGCTGTTACCGCGAATACCCCTCATCTCTCTCTCGTCCATCTGAAGTAGATCTTCACCACCAAACAATACTTCACCCTCTACAATTCGACCGGGTGGACTTGCTACCAATCGCATTATGGACATGGCGCCCACACTTTTGCCACACCCACTTTCCCCAACAATTCCTACTACCTCACCCTCTGCAACTTCATACGAAATTCCATCAACCGCCTTCACTATGCCATCTGTGGTGAAAAAATGAGTCTTTAGATTTTTGACTTCGAGCAACGGAGCCATACGACGTTCCCCCTTGTTGCTTCTTCAGGTTTTAAATTTAATTCCGAATAACCAAACTTGATTTTGTGTAGCACATTCTAATAAACCGATCCAATACTAACAACTCATAAATGCAATGATTCCATGGAAATTATTCAAACATACGACCATCAGCAAACGAATTTAGGTTTTGAATAACCATGTCAGCGGCATAATTTGTGCTGATTTCACTAGAGTTAATAGTGAAATGGAATAGATTGGGATTATCTGGTTCATCCAGCTCAAAATACTTTTTAAAAAAATACTTTCTGGCTTGATCTCTTTGTTCGAGAGTCGCAATAGCATTGTCCCTATCGATAGTTTCTCGACTCATCAAGGTCTTCACTCTATCCTCAAATGAAGCTACCACTCCCACTCGCAAAACATTAGGCATGTCCTTCAAAATCACGTGTCCACCTCTCCCGATGAATACCACATCACCATCCGCTGCCATTTCCTTCATGGTAGATTCTATAGCCTCAATATATACGTCGTCCTCCACTTCATGGCCTCGCGTTATCGTCGGCTGCGGAATATCCTCATACTCTTCTGTTAATAAGGCCGAAATACCTGGCCCGAAATATGGGTCACCAGCCGACCCGGTCACAGCCGAACGCTCAAGAAGCCTTTGTATCACGTGTATCCATTTCTCCGATCGGGTTGGAAGTTTTTCTTCTCTTTGGTGTAAAGCCTCGACGGTAGCACCCACATTTTTAGCTACATTGGACAAAAAAATCCTATCTACGTAGTCAGCCTTCAATTTTTGTGCGACTAAAGGGCCTATGTCCCTCGCACCTCCTCCGGACATACCTCCAAGTGTTATCGTATACATTTGTCACCTCCATTGGATTAGGTTTATCCCGAATCTAAATTGCATGGAGTTAAAAGCGGAGAAAAACCTCTAAATCGAATGCTGACAAACATAAGTGGGTCTGTCAACTCTAATCAGAAATCTACCAAGGAGAACAACACTTCATCATCCAAAATTTCTGGAATGCAAAGATCTTTCAAAATTATGACAGTGTTGATACCTACTATATTCCCGCCCATTTTTTCGATTAATTCCCTTGAAGCCTGGATAGTTCCACCAGTAGCGACCAAATCATCAACTAATACTACTCTTTGAGAGGGCTGTATTACATCTGAATGAATTTGAAGTATGTCAGAGCCATATTCCAAATCATATTTAACCTCCCGAACAGAATATGGTAATTTACCTTCTTTCCTTATCGGTACAAATGGTAGCTTCATCTCGTATGCAAGAGCGGAGCCAAAAATAAACCCTCTTGACTCTATACCAACTATCACGTCGGGAGAAATTATTTTTGACTTTTTCGCGAAAGCATCAACACAATATCGAAATGACTCTTGATGATAGAGTAAGGGTGTAATATCTCTAAACAATATTCCTGGTTTAGGAAAATCTGGAATATCTCTTATATATTGCTTTAAGTTCATTACCTAACCATTAGGACCGTAATTTTCAGGGCATTGCGATGGTAAATCCAAACTCAATGGGATTAGAGGAGATCTTATATGGTAAGTGAGGAAAGAGAAACCATAATCAACAAAGGTTCCGAGTCAAAATACCTATCTCTCTGTAAAAAAAGGTGTGGCCTTCCCTTGAATCACACGGCGGTAAGGTAATTTGTTTGATGAAAGGTCTCATTGGCCTAAGCCCTACCACGTTAGGCCAAATAACTTCCTATAATGACATTCATTCATGGGACGGTAGTCAAGACTCATGGCCCTCTCTCCGGGAACAATTTGTCGAAAGGGAGAGAGTAAGAGTATTAAAACCAATTTCCCGGCGACCAAAGAACGTGATCCCGGTAGAAGATAGAAGACCCGTCTATGGATACCGTAAATTTATAATCTCATCGAATGATCTTTAAGAATTCGTCACCTGTTCAGAAAACGGTACATGGCCAAGAATCGAGTCGATGGGGGCTTGCATATTAGGCATGTGGACTACCATTACTTCCACCACACCAATGGAAGTAATACTTCTTACGGGATATCATAGCCCCTCCCATTGGGAACAGACTAGATACGCACCAGGAAATATGGGCGCTTCTAAAGAGTTGTGGGATGGAGAAATGTCATATAGATCTCGAAGGATAGAATTGACAAAGACTACTAAAGTGAGCCTTATGACATCTTCGGACATCGATCACTGAATTCAATTTCTTAAGATATATGTTAATCCTATGGGGGTAACAGAATGATTGGAGTTCTAACACATCACTGGGCCGAGCAAAACAAAGTCGAAACTGCTAGACATATTTTAGACAAAAACGGTGAAGCTCAGAGAAAGGCACCAGGGTTCATAAATAGAACCACTTTGCTATCCAAAGCAAACCCAACACAAATCAGTTCTTTGGTAGTTTGGGAAAGTGAT
>DTSF01000166.1 GCA_012965485.1 Dehalococcoidia bacterium | reverse complement strand
AGGAGGCAGTTTAATATGAAAAGTGATTTCCTTATCGCTTTAACCCAACTAGCTGCTGAGAGAAACCTTCCTCGAGACAAAGTTATGTCAGCAATAGAGGCAGCTCTTGTATCCGCCTTCAAGAAGGATAGCGTAACCGAAGGTCATAATATTTCTGTACGGCTGGACCCTGGATCAGGAGATATTGAAGTCGACATAGTAAAGATTGTGGTGGATACGGTTGGGGACCCCCTTCAAGAATTGACCCTTGAAGAGGCCAGAGAAAATTACAATCCGAACGCCAATATTGGGGATGTAATAAAAACTCAAAATATCCCAAATAGTGCTGGAAGGATAGCCGCTCAGACAGCCAAACAAGTCGTTCTTCAAAGACTTCGAGAGGCAGAGAGAGAAATCGTATTAGCCGAATACGAAGGCAGAGAAGGCGAAATTATTACTGTAACTGTCCAGAGAATAGAGCCCAATAAAATCATTGTGGACACCGGTAGGACAGAGGCAATATTGCCGATAAGCCAGCAAGTTTCGTCCGAAAGATACCGGCAAGGCTCTAAACTGAAGGTATTGCTGCAAGCTATAGACAAAGAATCAATCAGGGGGCCAGAATTAATAGTTTCTAGAACAGATGAAATCCTACTGAGGAGATTATTTGAACAGGAAGTGCCAGAGATATACAACGGAGCGGTTGAAATTGTTGGAATAGCTAGGGAAAGCGGCTCCAGAAGCAAGGTCGCTGTCAGAGCAAAACAAGATGGTGTAGACCCGGTTGGCTCTTGTGTAGGTCTGAGGGGGGTGAGAATTCAAAGTATAGTCAACGAATTACAAGGAGAAAAAATTGACATACTTGAATGGAGCAGGGATTCCAATCGGTATATTCAAAATGCGTTGAGTCCTTCTGAGGTACTCAGAGTAGAAATAAACAAGGACAACAACACTGCGGTTGCAATAGTGCCTAATAGACACCTGTCACTCGCCATTGGCAAAGAAGGACAAAATGCCAGACTTGCGGCGAAGCTCTGTGGGTGGGCTGTCGATATAAAAAGCGATATGGATGTTGATCTTAAAGCGTATGAAAAGCAAGAAGAACCACCATCATCCGAAATCCCTGAGGCTCAAGAAGCAACGTTAACAGATGAAGAACTATATGAGCTCGTGTCAAGCTACCTTGTGAAAAGTAACTCTGCCCTTGAACAAGATTCTTCAACCGGCGTTGAATCTCAAGAGGTAATTGCTGAAAGAATAGAGACAGCCGATGTAGCAGCGAAAGAAATTAGTGAGATTCTACAAACAGAAGCCCAAAAAACAGAAGACAACAGTGAAGATGCGTTGACTCCAGAGGAAGAATTGTTGCTGCTGGAATTGGAAGAAGGGGAAAAAATTCAGATAACTCAACCAAAAGAAACCGCAGCTGCCATATCGGAACTCCCAGAAGACATATGGTCCATCCATAGGTCTGGAGCTGGATCGTCCCAACCAGGGTCTATCAGATTTGCCGAAGACATAGACGAATTAAAGAGTGGAGTTACTGGGCGAAGGGAGAGGCGTGGGGGAGGAAGAAGCCAAAATAAGAAAAGAGGCCAAGGAAATAACAGAAGAAGGCGTTAATTAGTCTCGTAATATCTAGCCATACCGACAACCAGAAAAGTTTCCATATTAAAGAAATCGATTATTTAATAATTATAACCGGCCGAAGAAGGTAAATGGTACTACTATGTGAATATAGGTAACCAGGCAGAGTTGGCAAAATATCACAGTTAAAGTGAGTCTGAGATCAGCCCTAGAGGAAATGAATGAGCAGCCAAATAGATCAAGCTGAAAATAATGAAGTTGCCGTTATAGATATACCGGCTGCGATAATGGTAAGCGACTTGGCTGACCAATTAGATGTAGGAGCGGTAGAAGTTGTAAAGGCATTGATGAGGGGTGGGTACATGTTTTCTGTCAATGATGTGATAGAGCATGAAATTGCCTCCGTAGTCTGTCAGCTGTTTGGGTTTCAAGCCGCTTCATTGTCAGAATCTGGAACAGAAACTAATTCCATTGTCATCGACAACAAGGATGAAGATCCTAAACAACTTGCCACACGGCCGCCAATAGTTACCATTTTGGGACATGTTGACCATGGAAAAACCACCTTATTGGACAATATCAGAAAAACTAACGTTGCCGATGGGGAATCAGGAGGAATTACCCAACATATAGCCGCTTACCAAATAAAACACAATGAATCCTGGATAACATTTTTGGACACCCCCGGCCATGAGGCATTCACAGCAATGAGAGCAAGGGGAGCCCAGGTAACCGATATTGCAATACTGGTAATAGCCTCAGATGATGGTGTAATGCCGCAAACGATAGAAGCCATAGATCACGTGAGGGCGGCAGATGTACCAATAATTGTGGCTGTGACAAAAAAAGATCTACCTAACGCGGACCTGGATAAAGTATACAGACAGTTATCAGAAAGAGACCTGTTAATAGAGGGTTGGGGAGGAGAGGTAATCTCAATACCAATCTCAGGCATAACCGGTGATGGAGTTCCGGAATTGCTAGAGAATATCCAGTTGGTTGCTGAAATTAGCGAATTAAAGGCTAATCCGGATAGAACAGCACAAGGTGTGGTTGTAGAAGCCCGAAAAGATAAGAGCAAAGGAAATATAGCAACGCTATTGGTCCAAACTGGAACGCTTAATCAAGGCGACATATTGGTCATCGGAAATACATACGGAAAGATTAGAGCCATGTTTGATGATCAAGGAAATCGCATTAAATCAGCCCGCCCGTCCACGCCCGTGGAGGTGATGGGACTTCATGACATTCCAGAAGCAGGCTCGATTTTTAAGGTAGCTGAGAGTGATAAATTCGCCAAGGAGATGGTTGATAAATACGAGAGACAAATCAGAGCGGAGGCAACCAAACTCCAAGACGCCCACGCCCGGAATATATCAGGCGATTTAAGACAGGTCGACCTGATTATAAAGACAGATGTACAAGGGACTATTGAACCGGTT
>DTSF01000165.1:551-3036 GCA_012965485.1 Dehalococcoidia bacterium | reverse complement strand
GCAGCGGCTAACCAATAAATTTGCGAATGTAATGCAGAGCCTTGGAATTCAAAAAGGTGACAGGGTATTTATATTCATGGATAGACTTCCTGAGCTCTATGTCGCTTTTTTTGGGGCTTTGAAAGCAGGGGCTGTCGTAGGGCCTCTTTTCTCCGCTTTTGGCCCAGAGCCTGTTAGAGATAGGATGCAAGATAGTGGGGCTAAAGTGTTAGTCACCCAGCCAGACCTGAGAAGAAAAATTGGTGAGATCATCCCTGAGTTGTTTGATCTTCAACATATATTGATAGTAAATAAAGATTCCAGAGACCCTGCTCCTATTGATCCTCAGGACCTTTCCTACGATGAGGAAATGAATAAGGCCTCTGAAGATTTCACCACTGTAGCTACAGGTCAATATGATTATTCGATAATGCATTACACTTCTGGAACTACAGGTAAACCGAAAGGTGCAGTTCATAGACATCAAGCTGTGGTGCAGCAAATGGCCACGGGTCGATGGGTATTGGATCTGCATGACGACGACATTTATTGGTGCACAGCAGACCCTGGATGGGTGACTGGGACTTCGTATGGGATGCTTGCGCCTTGGACGAATGGTGTAACTCAGTTGATTTACGAGGGAGGATTCGGTGCCAGTAGATGGTACGAGCAGATACAAAAGCATAAAGTCACAGTTTGGTATACGGCTCCAACGGCTATTCGAATGCTTATGAAGGCTGTAGAAAAAGTCCCGGAAAGGTTTGACCTCTCTTCTTTAAGATATATGTGCAGTGTAGGTGAACCATTAAATCCTGAGGCGGTTGTGTGGGGTGATGATGTTTTCGGAATGCCTTTCCATGACAACTGGTGGCAAACAGAGACAGGGGCAATTATGTGTGCGAATTACCCGAGTATGGAAGTGAGACCTGGATCAATGGGAAGACCTATACCCGGAGTCCAACTTGCTATAGTAGATGAAGATTTCAACGAGGTTCCAGATGGAGAAGACGGCAGTTTGGTGGTTAAACCCGGGTGGCCGTCAATGTTTCATGGATATTGGAACAATGCTGAAATGTATAACTCGAGATTCAGAAAAGGGTGGTATATAACTGGTGACACTGCTCGGAAGGATTCTGACGGATATTATTGGTTTGTTGGAAGAGCTGATGATGTAATAAATACCGCCGGCCATCTCGTGGGACCTTTTGAAGTTGAAAGCGCTTTAATTGAACATCCCGCAGTGGCTGAGGCCGGTGTAATTGGGAAACCAGACGAAATCGCTATGGAGATAGTTAAGGCATTTGTATCTCTTAAAGATGGGTATGAAGAATCCACCAAACTTAGAAATGAGATCATGAGGTTTGCCAGAGAGAAACTGTCGAACGCAGTAGCTCCTCGTGAAATAGATTTCATACCTTCACTGCCAAAAACTAGGAGTGGAAAGATCATGCGTCGACTTTTAAAGGCTCGCGAGCTGGGACTTCCAGAAGGGGATACCTCAACTTTAGAAGACGATTAATATTTATATTGGCTGGTTAATTTAATTGGGGGTGAATGATTTTGGATCTAGAAAGAATTAAATCTTTGGTTTGCGACGAAATTGAAAAAAATGGGGATAAATTAATATCCGTTGCCAAAGAGATACTGCAAAATCCAGAGCCAGGATTCAAGGAATTTAAGACTGCTGAAATCGTGTCTCGCGAATTTGAATCCCTTCAGATGTCGTATGAGACAGGTATAGCAATTACAGGTCTTAAATCTTCCTTGGATACGGGAACCCCCGGTCCAAACATAGCTGTTATTGGGGAATTAGATTCACTTAAAGTACTGGGGCATCCCTACGAGGATAAAGAAACTACTGCTGCACACGCTTGTGGGCATCATTGTCAGATAGCCATGATGTTGGGGGTCGCTGTCGGATTGAAGACACCTGGCGCCCTAGACGAATTGGCGGGAAAAATTACCTTTATGGCAGTGCCGGCCGAAGAGTATATTGAAGTCGAATATAGGGATGGTTTGAGGAGAAATGGTGAAATAGAATTTTTGGGTGGTAAACCGGAATTTGTAAGACTCGGACACTTTGACGATGTTGATATGGCGATGATGACTCATACCTCAGTGCCATCAGATGATTGCAAAATATCGTTTGGTGGAACCAACAATGGATTGGTCGCAAAATCGATCAAGTTTTCAGGGGTTGCTTCTCATGCTGGCGGAGCACCTCATATGGGAGTCAATGCTCTAAATGCTGCTATGGTGGCTATGTCTGCTATACATGCTCAGAGGGAAACTTATCGAGACCAAGATACGATAAGAATACATCCGATTATTACCAAAGGGGGAGTGGCTGTGAGTTCAGTGCCAGACGATGTTCGAATGGAAACATACGTTAGAGGTGCATCAATAGAGGCGTTTTTATCTGCATCAGAAAAAGTCGATAGGGCTTTGAGAGCCGGTGCGATGGGTAAGTCGGCCTAAGTTTTCCTGGCCGACTAATTCAGCTGCG
>DTSF01000165.1:0-541 GCA_012965485.1 Dehalococcoidia bacterium | reverse complement strand
CGTGGAGAGCAGGTGCGATGACTGTTGGAGGATCAGTGACCATTACAACCCTGCCGGGATACCTTCCTATTCAAAGTAATGAGTCTTTTTTGGATCTTTATCAAGGAAATGCAGCTGAATTAGTCGGCCAGGAAAACTTAGGCCGACTTACCCATCGCACCGGCTCCACCGACATGGGTGATATATCTCAGCTCATGCCGGTTATACATCCTTATGTAGAAGCCGCGTCTGGCAACGGGCATGGTATCGATTACGTGGTAGAGGATTATGACTTAGCAGTGCTTACCGCGGCAAAGGCGATGGCAATGACCGTTGTAGACCTGTTGGCCAAAGGGGCTTCTAATGCTTCTAGAATAGTGTCCGAGAATGATCCGCCACTGACCAAATCTTCATACCTTTCCCTTTTGCGAAGCATGACTGAGGAAGAAACTTTTAAAGAATAGGTGTGTATTAGAGAAAATATAAATGGATACTGATTCCCTTAAATCGAAGTGTTGGGAGATTATCGATAGTCGTGCCGATTGGCTGGTCAATATATCGA
>DTSF01000164.1 GCA_012965485.1 Dehalococcoidia bacterium | reverse complement strand
GGAGGGGCTACCGCATGTATGCTTTCCCCTTATGACATCGAGAATCTACAGCTAGATGGATATGATGTGGTCGATAACAAACCGAAGACTACGGCATATCGAGCCCCCGGAGCTCCAATAGGTGCCTTAGCGGTAGAAACTGTTATAGACGAGATTGCAGAGGAGCTAAAAATTGACCCGATTGACCTTCGATTGTTGAATGCTGCCAAGGAAGGTACCAGAAGATCAGACGGGGTTGTCAACGGCAAGATTGGAATGATTGAGCTTTCAGAGGTTGTAAAAAATCATGACCATTACCGAACACCTTTGGAAAAGGTTGAAGGTAAGTTAAGAGGAAGAGGGATAGCCTTCGGGTACTGGAGAAATAACACCGGACCCGCAGCATGCGTTGCCACTGTTACACCGGATGGAGCAGTCAATCTATCAGAAGGTTCTGTTGATATTGGAGGTTCTAGAACTGCAATATCACAGCAACTTGCCGAAGTTCTTTCCATACCAGTCGAAGACGTCAACCCACAAGTTGCAGATACTGATTCCATAGGATACACATCAGTAACCGGAGGCAGTGGGGTAGCTTTCAAATCTGGTTGGGCTGCATTCGAAGCGGCACAAGAAGTCAAAAAGGAAATGTTAAAAAGAGCTAGTTTGGTATGGGACGCCAAGGAAGAGGAAGTAGAATATGCCGACGGAATTGCCCAACACAAATCCGACCCTGAACTCAAACTCACTTTTAAGGAAATTGCAGCGGCTTCAAATGGCACAGGTGGACCCATTGTTGGTAGTGCCGGAGTCAACCCTAGGGGCGTAGGGGGGTCGTTCGCAGCGATGCTTGTAGACGTAGAAGTAGATGAAGAAACTGGCAAGACGACGATCCTTCGATGCACCCCTTTTACCGACGTAGGCAAGGCAATTCATCCAGACTACGTAGAAGGCCAAATACAGGGAGGTACTGCACAAGGCATCGGCTGGGCTTTAAACGAGGAATACTTTATGAGTGACGACGGTAAAGTCATGAATGCAAGCCTTTTAGATTATAGGATGCCCACAAGTTTGGACCTGCCTATGATAGATCCTGTGGTCGTAGAGGTATTCAACCCAGGGCATCCTTTCGGTGTGAGGGGAGTAGGAGAATCTCCTCTAGTACCACCGCTCGCTGCAATGGCCAATGCCTTATATGATGCCACTGGAGTAAGAATGCGGGAATTACCAATGTCTCCTATAGCCGTAAAAAAAGCCCTAGATAACGCAAAAGTTTAAGTTCAGAGCCAGAATTTAGTATCATTTAAGGTATGGACTAAAAGAAATTAACGAGGTTTAATAATGCCAAAACAATTCCAATTTAAAGACGATGCCCGATCTCAGTTGATGAAAGGTATCGATATTGTAGCCCACGCCGTGGGGATAACCTTAGGACCTAATGGTCGGAATGTAATCTTAGAAAAGGAGTTCGGACCTCCTCAGATATGTAGTGATGGAGTAACCATTGCCAAAGAGATCGAACTGCCGGAACCATTTCCCAATATGGGTGCGCAGTTGCTCAAGGAAGCGGCCTCGAAGACAAATGACGATGTCGGAGATGGTACCACCACATCGACTATCTTAGCCCAGGCTATATTAAAGAATGGTTTCAAGAATATAGCGGCCGGTGCTGACCCAATGGCCTTGAAAAGAGGTATTGACGAAGCAGTCGATGTAATAACAAAGGAATTGATAAATGTCTCAAAAGATGTTGCCGGAGACGAACAGATTGCTCAGGTAGCCGTGCTCTCAGCACATGATGAAAAAATGGGCCAATTGATAGGACAGGTGATGAGTAAGGTTGGAAAAGATGGCGTCGTCACTGTTGAAGAATCACCGGGCCTAGACTATGAAGTTGAGTATGTAGAAGGCATGGAAATAGACAGGGGGTATTTGTCTCCTTATTTCGTGACTGATCAAGACAGAATGGTCACAGAGCTTAATGAGCCGTACATCCTCATTACTTCAGAAAAAATAACCAACCTAGAAGAATTACTCCCATTTCTTGAAAAGTTTAGTGTTGTCGGTAAAGAACTAGTCCTGATAGCTGAAGATATAGAGGAGCAGGCCCTGGCCACACTCGTTGTAAACAAAATGAAAGGGACACTAAATTGCCTTGGGGTAAAAGCCCCTGCTTTTGGGGATAGAAGAAAAGCCATCCTAGAGGATATGTCCATCCTTTTTGGTGGGACTGTAATAAGTAGTGAAACGGGTAGGAATCTTGATTCTGTCGAGATCTCAGACCTGGGAAGATGCAGAAAAGTCATATCTACCAAGGACTCCACCACTTTTGTAGAAGGGGGTGGAGAGGCAAGCCTCATCGATGCAAGAGTTAGCAATATAAAGTCTCAAGCTCAAGAAACTGAATCTGATTATGATCGCGAAAAGTTGGAAGAGCGTGCAGCAAAGCTATCTGGTGGTGTCTCTATAATAAAGGTCGGAGCCTCAACGGAAATTGAATTGAAGGAAAAGAAGCAGCGGGTCGAAGATGCCTTATCGGCTACTCGGGCAGCCATGGAAGAGGGAATACTCCCTGGAGGCGGCACGGCACTTATTCGAATCGCCGCTGATTTACGTGACAATTACTCCAATAGTTCGGACGAGGCGACTGGGGCCAGGGTTGTGTTGGATTCTGTAGACGCACCTGTTGTCCTTCTAGTACAAAATGCTGGTTTTAGCGGCCCGGTAGTACTGGAGGCAATTAAAAACGGAAGTGGCGACTATGGGTTTGATGCTGAAAATGATAGATATGGGAGCATGTATGAATTCGGTGTGATTGACCCAGTGAAAGTCACTAGGTCAGCTCTTGAAAATGCGGCAAGCATAGCTGGTATGGTCCTAACAACAGAATCTCTTGTTACAGAGCTAGATCCTCCTAAATTACCTGCACCATTTAACGACTAAATTTTCATTCTCGACAGGGCGAATTCAGAAACCGCCCCAAGGGGAAAATCCTATGTCAACCGATAAAGCAATTGAAACCCCCATAGACCCGAACGTCACTATTTCCGTGGAAGGGGTGAGTAAGAGCT
>DTSF01000163.1 GCA_012965485.1 Dehalococcoidia bacterium | reverse complement strand
GCAGGAGGAGGATCAATAATTAATATTTCTTCGCAAATGGGGTTGGTAGGTGCAGATTACATAAGCCCGCAGTATCAAGCTTCAAAAGGAGCTGTCAGATTATTAACAAAATCGGTGGCAATTCAGTATGCCCCAGACAACATTCGATGCAATTCTATACACCCTGCCCCGATTGAAACAGATATGACCGCAGACGTGAGACAGGACCCTGATGCCTTCCAAGATATGCTTAGAAGAATCCCTATGGGACGATATGGGAAACCTGAGGAGGTGGCTTATGCAGTTTTATACCTTGCCTCCGATGAATCATCATTTGTGACAGGTAGTGAGTTAGTTGTAGACGGAGGATGGACTGCCCAGTAGTAACAAATAAATTCTGATCAGTAACGCAGAAAAGAGGTCTTTATGAAAATCACAGATATTAGTCACTACATTATCCATCCAGGAGTCGGTAAGAATTTGTGTTTTGTGAAAATCGACACGGATGAAGGGGTGGAAGGATGGGGAGAATGTTATACCCAGGCTGACCGGGACAAGCAGATAGTTTCACACATAGATCAATTGAAGAGATACCTTATTGGTAGAAACCCCATGCATATAAAGCATTTTTTGCAAATGTCTTTTGATGATTTTGCTGGAAGACGAGGTGCTATGGATTTTTACTGTGCGATCAGTGGTCTAGAACAGGCAATGTGGGATATATCAGGAAAGGTATGCCAGGTACCCGTTTATATGTTGTTAGGTGGACCATGCAGAGATAAGATCAGAGTTTATGCAAATGGCTGGGGAGAGGGTAACTGGGATTCGAATGAGCTAGCCGAAAAGGCAAAAAAGATTGCTGATATGGGTTTTACTGCCATGAAGTTTGACCCTATCCCCGGCCGCTGGCGTACTTTCGTTGACAAAGAGGTAGAGAAACAAGCTGTAGAGAATGTCAAAGCTGTTAGGTCAGCTGTTGGTCCAGATGTTGACATTCTGGTTGAAATGCATAGGAGGCTAGCACCGATGCATGCCGTGAAGATTGCAAAAGAAATTGAAGAATTCAACCCATTTTGGTTTGAAGAACCTGTACTTGCAGAAAATGTAGATGCATTAGCATCAGCAAAAAGAGCCATCAACATACCAGTGGTGACTGGAGAGGAACTGTACACCAAGTTCGAGTTCAGGGAAATTTTTGAAAAACAAGCCGCAGACATTATTAATCCCGATGTTTGTAATGTTGGTGGTATTTTGGAATTAAAGGAAATCGCTGCTATGGCCGAACCTTATTATGTGGTTGTGTCACCTCATAATTACAACAGCACTACTCTAGGTCTTTCAGCTACAATCCAAGTATCCGCCGCAATACCTAATTTTTTAATTACCGAATATTTCGTAAATTTTGAAGAGCTTGGGAAAGACATATCCACACATCCGTTTGAGGTAGATGATGGGTATATTAGATTACCCACAGAACCTGGGCTTGGCATGGATCTTAAGGAGGAAAATTTGGAAAAATATCCCTATAAACAATTTCCTCCCAGAAACCTGGCACACTACTCGGATGAAGGCCCATAGTGGCAAACCGAATATCATCAGCCAATGTGGATAAGAATCCGATTTAAACATTTCTTGACCGAGGTTTAGTCGCGTGCTAGCTTTTATGTCGAATATACATAAGTATTGGCCAACTAGGTAAAATAGTTATCCAAAATACTAAACCTAAACCACTAACATTAGTAGCAGTGGCACATGGGATTATTGCAAGAACTGAATATAAAAAAAGATCTAAGAGATTCGTTTATTACTATAGGTGTATTCGATGGAGTCCATCTGGGCCACAGACACCTAGCAAAAAAACTCATAGAATCAGCGATGAAGAACGGAAAATCATCAGGCATCGTAACTTTCAAAAACCACCCGGCCGCCGTGATAAATCCCGGATTTCAACCAAATTTTTTGACCAGCTTTGAAACTAAGTTGGATTTATTGAAAGATACAGGGGTTGATTTCGTATCCGCGATTAAATTTGATCAAGACGTCGCTGATCTTACGGCCAAAGACTTCCTGAGGCTTCTAAAGAATAAATTGGGAATGAAAGGCTTGGTCGTAGGCCCTGACTTTCAAATGGGTAAAAATAGAGAGGCTGATACTGTTAGATTGGCCACCTTAGGATCAGAATTAGGATTTGATTTGGAGGTTGTGGACGTGCAAAAAAAGGGAAGAAATCAAGTTCGCAGTACCATGATAAGAAGCCTCATATCAAACGGCGATGTGAAAAATGCTTCAGTCATGTTAGGCAGAAAATTCTCTTTGGAAGGGAGTGTCATCAAAGGAATGCAAAGAGGCAAGTCATTAGGGTTTCCGACAGCTAATCTAAAAACTAATAAAGACCTTGCTATGCCTTCAAACGGCATATATGCGACGGTTGCAACGATTGCTGGAATCCGATATCCCGCCGCCACAAGTGTAGGAACGAATCCCACTTTTGGTGGGAAAGAGCAGACTGTAGAGACTTATATATTGGATTTTGACAAAAATATATATGGCCAAAGTCTGTCTGTATCATTTTATGAGAAACTTAGAAATGAGATTACATTTAACAGCCTAGATAACCTAATTGCACAAGTGAAATCAGATGTTTCGGAAGTCAGAAAACTCAACAAATCTGGTGAACTCCAATAAAAACCTTACACTCCAACATTGTTAACATTTACCCTCATCAGAAAATATAAAACCCTCAAACTTAATTAAAGGTATTTCAAATGCCTCTAACCGAAAATGAAGACATACTCAATCGGGGTGTCGAAGAGATAATTGTTAAGTCCGAATTCATCGATAAATTGAATTCGGGGCAGAAAATGCGTCTTAAAATGGGCTTTGATCCTAGCGCTCCCGATATTCATGTGGGGCATGCTGTAGGTTTAAGGAAACTCAGGCAGCTACAAGAGATAGGCCACCAAGTTGTATTGATAGTTGGGGATTGGACAGCTCAAATTGGAGATCCTAGCGGAAGATCTCAAACAAGAAATATGCTAAGTATTGAGGAAGTTCATTCCAACGCAAAGACATACTTGGACCAATTTTTTAAAATTGTT
>DTSF01000162.1 GCA_012965485.1 Dehalococcoidia bacterium | reverse complement strand
CGTTTGGGGCTATATAAATTCCGTGCGGATTCGCAGAGAATGTTCCTTCCCCCCAGGAGGATATGAAGTCACCTTCTTTGGTCCATATAGTGAGAGGATGTTTTCCCCTGCTAAAGATGTAAATTTCACCCTTTGAGTTCACTGCGCCATCGGACGCAGCCCCGAACTCCCAGTATTTTGGCATTTTTGGCCATTCCGGCACCTTTTCATATTTAAAATTCCCGCTACCTAGTACAACCATTTGACACCTTCCATTTTACGACTTCGAGGTTGTTTGATTGCCATCCATTAGTGACATTTATTATCCGATTCTACACGTTGAACAATAAACAGTTCAAAATGAGATTCGATATTTTCTTTACCTGCAAAGAAATAGGATGTAATCTGGGTAGGCTATTTTTTCGGGGTGTGGCGCAGCGGTAGCGCGCCTGTTTTGGGAACAGGAGGCCCTCGGTTCGATCCCGAGCACCCCGACCATTTCCTCATTGTCTGGGGAATCAAAGCAAGCTAAATTGTGCTGTTAAATCCCAAAGATCAACCCCGTTTAGTTTAAGCTCACACTCATTTCCCGGCTCATATTCCCGAGGCACCAAGCATCTTCCCCTAAGAGGATATTCGGTGAGCTCTATTAAGGCGCTACGGAGTGGGTCATTTTCTAATACCGTCGCCGCTAACCGATTGGAAAGGTTTCCATCTAGAATTTCTTGCCCCAAGAATCTCAGAAGCCAGTATTTTCTTCTCCGCGATTCCACCCCCTGAATTTCTTTAACTCGTATTTCTGACTCGAACCCTATGTTTGATAATTCTTTTGGCCCATACGTATTTGTACTGCTGCTGATATATTCAATTGCTTGCCTTTGAAGACATAAATCTGTGAACCTTCTAAGAGGTGAGGTTGCCTGACAATACAAATCTAAACCTAATCCAGAGTGTCTACCTGTGGTCACTGATACTTTAGCTGGTTTCATGGATCTTGATGCTAAATACCAATCTAAAGGTCCAATAGCTGCCATCGAATGAGACTTTCTCGAATCGCCCTGAGATCTGTATAAAGCAGGTATTTGATTGGTCATAAAAAAATCAGATATTTTTGCGTTGTAAACAATCATTAACTCAGCTATCAAATCTTTCGAGCGTGAATGAGCTGCCAACATTGACACGTTTACTTTGCCGTCCTTTGAGATTTTTATTGTCATATCAGGTTTGTTGAAGGAATAAGCCCCTTGCCGTTCCCTTTCTGACCTACTGCTAGTCGTGAATTGTTCTATTTTTGACAATAGGGTATGCAATTTTTCTGTGGGATTATTGAAGATGTTATCTGCGTCGTTATAAGTTAGAGACTCGTCTGTTTCTATCGCAGTTTTGACAAAAGAATGTCTAAGAGATAAACACAATCGCCGGGACCTAGGTTGGAGCGTGGATATGTTTTCAGATATAGGTCTGGGTAACATAGGTATCGTCAGTTCCGGTAGGTATACCGAACACATCCTGTTGTTTGCTTCCAAATCAAAAATGGAACCCGGATCCACAGTGCTAGCTACTGCTGTTATGTGTATCCAAATGCGATTGTTATCTTTGTCTACAGAGAAAGCATCATCCCGGTCTAGCGTATTTTCATCATCGATTGTGTAAGTTGGTAGATGGGTTAAATCTTCCCAGTCGTAATCCAGGGGTATTAAAATTTCGGACCTGTTAATTAAATCCTCTGAAAATTTAGTCGGTATTTCGAGTTTTTCTAACTCATAGGGTATGTCTAAATCAATAATGCCGGTAGGCTCAAGTAACTTGAAACCTGTTTTCTGAGGGTTTCCTTGCGAATTGCTAGAAATACGGTTGATTAGATCAGTCGCCTTGGCACTTCTGCTATAAGATTCGCCTAACATCACAAATTTTTTCAGATGCTGTATAAGCTGCAATTGATGATCTGAGGGATTGGGCGGGATCGATTGGTTTTTAATAGCGTTAATTAACGTTTGTTCGTCTTCATTCTCCGTATTTGACCTGATCCTGGCCGTTTTTATTGCTTCAACATTTCGTGGTGAATGTATTAATAAGCTATTTTCGTATATTGAAAAAAATAACGGATCTTTATGAATATGAAGATAAATAGCTGCTATTAAGTAGGGATCTTTTTCAAAATCCAGCAAATCAGCTATTTCGTAAACCTCAATATGCTGGGGTTTATTCTCAATTAAATCTTGGCTTAGCAGTTCCCAGGCGAGGTGTAAGTCTAAGCTTTTTGACATCTGGGTTGCGACTGAAGAAAATTTTTGAGGGTCAATAGCATCACTTACATGTATGCCAGATCTATAAATTAAATTTTTATTAGATAATTTAGCTCGTTTATTCCTGCCCACCATTGGGGTCCGGTATTTTGGTTGTAGCGTTATGCCAATTGCCCAAAGGAAACGCAACTCCCGTAGTGGAAAAACCATTAACGGCGAAAGCTGTTGCCTCACAAGAGCCTGCCGCCATCAATTGTCTTTGACATTTAAAGCCTGGATTTTCGGAAAGCAAGGAATTCTTTGCCAGGGCCAAAATCTGTTCAGCCTCCGCATCAAATGTGTAGGATGCATCCCCAGTCCGTATCACCGGCCCCATGCCTTGTTCCACCCCGGGAATAATAGAGCTAGTTTCAACAGACACTACAAAAGTATTTGATGGTATGGTCTGCTCAGATGCAATTAGTCCAGCTCCTACCAACCCTACCTCCTCAGCCCTAGTAAAAATCCCGAAGATGTCGGTCGCTGCAGGCTCTCGGTTTAGCTCAATTAATGAAGCCATTATTGAAGCACACCCCGCAAGGTCATCTAATGCCCGCATTTCTATTTGGTTATCTAGCAGGCTAAAATCAGGCAAGTTGAATGTTATTGGAGTTCCAACATCCAATTTTATTTCTGAAACTACCTTTACTTCCCCTTCGCCGCCTTCACCCCAAGGTTCAATACGGCATGGGTGTCTATTATTTTCCTGATCAAAAGAAAAACAATCTGCACCTTTAATCGCAGCTGCCCTTGGAACACCGCCTAGGGATTTTCCAACATAAAAACCCTTTTCATCCCGAATAATTTCGTACCCTGGGTGATCCATATGCG
>DTSF01000161.1 GCA_012965485.1 Dehalococcoidia bacterium | reverse complement strand
ATTGCCAGTTGTGGGAATCCCAAGAACCCTGATCCCAGACCAGAGCAGTAGTAGAAGTAGTTCTTCTATCCAAAAGAGACCCAACGCAAATCAGCTCTTTGGTAGTTTGGGAAAATGATCATATTTACGACAAATGGAAGGAAAGCGATGAAAGAGCAAAGGCGATGAAAAATGCAGCGGTTGTGTGGAGCCGACCACCCGAATCAGAAAGATTCGACATACCTTAGATAAGGTACCTCTGTAAAGTCAGTCTTTAAATGAACTGAAAACAAGGCATGCATTCTGACCACCAAACCCGAAATTATTAGAAAGAACTGTATTCACTTTAACTTTCCTTGCCACATTGGGAACATAGTCCAAATCACAATTAGGGTCCGGATTATCGTAGTTGATAGTGGGTGGGATAAGATTTGACTGTATAGTTTTTACAGTGGCGACTGCTTCAATAGCACCTGCTCCGCCTAGTGGGTGCCCAATCATCGATTTATTCGAACTTATGGGAATTTTATAAGCGAGATCACCAAAGGCGAGTTTGATCGCTTTGGTCTCTGAAGCATCATTTAGTGGCGTTGAGGTTCCATGAGCGTTGATATAATCAATATCTTCTAGTTGCTTGTCGGCGTTACCAATGGCCCATTTGATAGCCCTGGCAGCTCCTTCTCCATTTTTATCAGGCTGCACAGCATGATATGCATCGGACGAAGCGGCATAGCCAATAATTTCTCCCTTAATATCCGCACCTCTTTTTTGGGCGTGGTCTAAGGTTTCCACTATGAGTATTCCAGCTCCTTCGGCCGGAACGAAGCCATCTCGGTTTGAATCAAACGGCTTACTCGCATCTTGCGGATTCCCATCAAATCTACTTAGAGCCCTTATAACGTGAAATCCTGCAAGCCCTATTCTGCTTATCCCTGCCTCACAACCGCCGGCCACAATGACATCCGCTGCACCCCTTCTGATAGCCTCATATGCCTCCCCAATGGCCTGATTGCCTGCAGCACATGCTGTTATAACAGTCGAGGAATACCCTTTCAAATTGAATACTCGACTAACTTGGGCCGCAGCCATATTTGGAAGTATCATCGGTATGAAAAAGGGACTCACTTTCATCCCCCCTTTTTCAAACAGAATCTTTGCATTGTCTTCTGTAGTAGGGAGGCCGCCATTACCATTACCCATCACAACTCCAACTCGGTCGTTATTTAATGACAAATCTAGACCAGAATCTTCAATTGCGGTAGCCGCAGCAGCCACGGCAAACTGGGAAAACCTGGCCATTCTTCGGGCCTCTTTTGGATCTGCATATTGTCCCGCGTCAAACCCTGTAACTTCCCCAGCTATTTCACTCGGAAATCCTTCAGTATCACATAAGGTGATTTTGCTTATGCCAGAGCGTCCATTAGACAAGCCATCCCAAAATTCCTCTACCGTTTGGCCTAAAGGGGACATCACCCCTAACCCGGTTATTACTACCCTTGTACTGTCTTTTACCATTGTTTTTGTAAACCCTCTACTATCAGTTAATCATTCAGGTAATCATTCAGGTAATCATTCAGGTAATCATTCAGGTAATCATTTTAATTCATACCCATCTACTATTTTAGGGCAAATTTGGATAAATCTCAGGCGGAATTTCTTTCATAACTTCAGAAACTTCTGCAGCAACAGACAGAGACCCAGTACCCAATATTAAATCATTCTCGCCTGCCAAACTAAAGGCGTGGTCTAAACCTTCAAAAACACTACCATAGGCATTGGTCGTGACAATATCGCAATTCGCGGAAGCTGTTCTAACAATTTCCGCCCCGATAGCTTTGGGATGCCTCGAAGATACTGGAATTAGCTCGGGATCTAGTAACTTCAAAGGTTCCAACATATTGACGATATCATGGCCCCCAATCGCCCCAAAAACTACTATAACTTTGCAGTTATCCATATAATCATTAACAGTTTCCACCAACCTCTCCATTGAGTATGGATTGTGGGCCCCATCGACTATTAAAGTTGGGCCTGATGTTTTTAGCACTTCGAACCTGCCGGGCCAACAAACCTTGGACAGCCCAACCTCAACTGAATCTTCATCAATTAGATATCCTGATTCCTTTAAAGTCTCAATAGCGCATATGGCAGTAAGGGCGTTTTCCGTCTGATGAGTTCCAAGTAATGGTAGTTTGAATTCGTAATTTCGTAGTGGGGTTTTTACCTGGAGATACTGGCCAGACAAATCTTTATTTTTTATACGAACAGAATAATTATCGCTAACTTTTTTAACCGGTGCATTACAATCAGCTGCAATTCCTGTCATGATATTCATCGATTCCGGTTGCTGAGGAGATATGATTACGGGAATTTCATCTTTTATGATTCCTGCTTTCTCAGAAGCAATTTTAGCTAAGGTATCTCCTAATATGTTGACATGGTCAAGACTGATAGAAGTGATTACTGAGACGATGGGTATTAATATGTTCGTCGCATCCAACCTCCCACCTAATCCTGTTTCCACCACCTGGAAATCGACATTCGATTCCCGGAAAAAAAAGAATGCTGCCGACACCATAAACTCAAACCAGGTAACCCCACCATATTGACTATTTTGCCCAGTCTCCAAAACCACCGGCCAGATCTGCTTAACAAGATTGGTAAAATCATTTTTGGAGATCGGTTCAGACCCTATTCTAATCCTCTCAGTTAAGGAATGTAGATGAGGTGAAGTTACTAAGCCCACTTTGTATCCAGATGAACCTAATATAGCGGTAATCATGGCTGCGGTGGTACCTTTGCCTTTGGTGCCAGCTATATGAACAGAGGGGACACCTGACTGAGGATTGCCCAACTGAGTGCAGAGGAGACGCATCCTTTCCAAGTGAAAAAATGAATGTTCAGGACTATGTTTGCCTCTTTCAAAATCGGCTAAAGTAAGAGTCTTTTCAACGGCACGGTAATAGGCACGATCTTTTTTCAAGTGCGCTAGAACTGAGTCTGGAGAGGTAATGATCCTAATGCGGCTGAGGACGATATAGATTTTAAATCTACCGTACCAGTCGCTTTTATATTTGATTTTTTCGATGCCGCCCGAGATGCAGGCGGGCCACTACCCTTAG
>DTSF01000160.1 GCA_012965485.1 Dehalococcoidia bacterium | reverse complement strand
CGTGTAGTTTGTTGTTAAGAATTAGACAAGTACCCCCGGTAGGAATTGAACCTACGACACTCGGATTAAAAGTATTGTTTTTAAGAGAGAAATTAATGTCTGGGCTATCGCCCAGAACAATAGAGTTTTACGAACAAAAACTCCATAAATTGACCGCTCACCAGACCACCAAAAGCATCCTTGAATATACCAGACAAGACATACTAGACATACTTCACAGTCTTGGAACCTCTCAAGGCGATAAACAGGCACATTTGAGGGTATTTAAGGTGTTTTATAACTGGGTTGAGGATAGTGACTTTGTTAACACTGTTAACACTAATCCATGCAGAAGATTGAAAATTAAGTCCCCAAAACCTTTGAGGCATGCGGTGAAACTTAATGAAGTTCCAACCTTGCTGGAGGGGTGTACCACGTTAAGGAATAAGCTAATTGTTTCATGCTATGTGAGACAGGATTGAGACTTTCAGAGTTAGAATCTATCAAGACTCAGGACATAGATTTTGAGGCAAGAACTATCAAAGTTTGGGGCAAGGGGAGTAAGCAACGGGTAGTCTCTTATGGCGAGGTCACAGGGGCTTTAATGAGAGAGTATGAACATGAGAGTGAGCACTACCTTGGCATGACCTATAATGCCATTAAATTGATGCTCCACAAGCTGGGGAAAGCTACAGGAATAAAGTGTAATCCTCATGCTTTTAGAAGAATGTTTGCCACTGAATCAGTACGCAATGGAATGAATTTGTTTCACGTTCAGAGTTTGCTAAGACACAGTAATTTGGCTATGACGAGGCTCTATGCCGAACAGGTAAATAGCGAGGATGCAGTGATTGCCTACAAGCCAATTCTTAGATAGTACGCAGGTATATCTATCGTTGACGGCTGACCACTTAGAGGAGGCTATAAACGTATTGGATTAATGGCAATTAGGTCTGCATTATCTAAAATGCATAATTACGGCAATCACAAACCACGCAAACCCTAACCCAGCAAATGGTACAGCGTACTTTTTCCCCAATGAAACAAGCGCTACGGGAACAACTACTGCACAAAAAAATCCAGCGGCAGCGATGGGTGGAAGCGCAAATGCCATGCCAAACCCCCATAACAACATGAGGAAGACTATGAGATTAACCCTGCTTCCCTTGCACATTAGATTAATTAAGTTATTCAAAAATACCCCTTTTGTGAAAATTAAACTTTTTTGTCTATTTTTCCCAACCAATATAAAACGCCACCAAGACCTATACAAATACCAGCAGTTATGCATTGAGGGGGTTCGTCCCTCCGCCTACTCATTCAGCGAGCATAGTGCCCCACATGATTTTGAATAATGGAGAATGCTATTCAATTGTTAGAGTAGTGGCAACGCCGCAGTCTTAATAAGCCTGCGCTGTCACCCGTTTTTAGTGCCGGAAATAGATTTGATGCCTGAGTTAGCAGCTCACTCTGCCCTTCTCATAGTGAATATTCCCAAGATAACAAAAACTAGGCTAACAATCATCCATAAAGGCGCCACAATGTTCTCATTGTTCGATACCTGCTCTGCACTCAAGACAGCCATAAAAGCAAAGAATACCAAGGATGCAACTGACAATAAACCTGATAGCCATTTAGGGAAAAGGTTGGTTCGTAAATATCCTATTCCAGTTATGAATATTCCAAGATACATTGAAGACCAAGCTGTCGCGCCAATCGCTTTTCCAATTGAGTCAGAATCAGCACCTAATTCCGCACTGTTTATAGCATCTGAAACAATCCCCGCAGTCAAACCAACAACTATTATTAGTAACCCGGCGTCGATGAAAGTATTTCTTTCAACATTCCTTGTCATCATAAAAGCTAGTGGGATAGTAAGCAGTACATAAGCTGCGATTTTTTCTGTATGTCCCTTATCTAGAATTCCTGTTTCGCCTAGAGCCATATAAACAAGCAACGGGCCGAGGCCAGCGATTATAAACAATATTCCATTAATCATTTTATCTGTCATGATTCACCTCTCTTATATTTTTCATATCATTCCACAATGATATGAACCTAGCTATGAGTTTTCAGTGGTGTTCTCACCACAATAACTCGCACATAATACTAATTTCCTATAATGGTGATGGGAGGATGGCATGAGTTCAGAGATGATATGTTGGTGTGGACACCATAAGCGTTATCCTAGCCTCATGGCACAATACATTGCGAGAATTTTGATTCCATTAGGAGCACTTATGAAATATCTAGTGAGGAGTGTCGGAAATTGAAGATTCAGATTAAAGGGTATTTAATGGATTTTAGGCTTATATAACATATGCCAAATATACCTCTTTTACTAGCAAATTTAGGCTTCGGTATCATCTTGATATCATTGACTTTTAGGGATATTTTATGGCTGCGCGTTTTTGCTGTTTTGGGAACGGTACTTATCTTCCCTCTGTACGTATTTAGAGATGAAATAGTGTGGACAAGCCTAAGTTGGAATTTTGCTGGAGTGCTAATAAACCTACTACAAATAGTAATACTGATTTTATACAGAAGGCCACTGGTGCTAAAAGGCCTAGAAAAACAAATTTACACATCGGTATTCTATGCCATAAACCCTAGAACTTTCGTCAAAATTTTCAAATTAGCCAAACTCGAAGATTATATAGATAACACCATATTAATTCGTAGAAACGACCCAGTTGGCAGCTTATATTTAATAATTGATGGCAATGTTGAAGTAACGTTGGAAGACAATACAGAAAGGATAATTTCTAGTAACACCTTTATAGGGGAGCAAGCTTTTATAACGGGTGAAACTGCGAGTGCAACTGTCAGAATTTTGTCTGACAGAGCTACGTTGTTGAAATGGGATAACCGGACGCTTCAAGATTTCCTAGATAAAGATGCTTTATTGAGCAACACTTTTGATTTGATACTGACGACTGACATCATTGAAAAATTGCGCCGGATGGGTTCTTAAAATAGTTCTATTTCAATCTTCATAATGAATAATAATCCGCAAGCTGCCTTGCCTGAGCAACTGACTCTTAATCTGTAGGGGTTTCGTCCCTCGCCACCTCTATTCAGCGAGCATAGTCCCACACAAGATTTTGAATAATTAGAGGCCTATCTTCTTCCCAAAATATTAGGTTATAA
>DTSF01000159.1:3050-11246 GCA_012965485.1 Dehalococcoidia bacterium | reverse complement strand
TATCGAATTAGAGTGGCTACATGCAAAAATATCAGAAGCTACGTAACTCCTCCGACTTTGATTCTGTAAAAAAATATGGTGCTGGATCTGCTGACTTTAACGGTGTCATGCTTGCTATGGATCAAGAAACAGTAGGGAAATATAAAGGGTCTCGATTGGGTTTTATTGTTTCGAAAAGAATTGGAGGAGCCACTGTTAGGAACAAATATAAAAGAAAGTTGAAGGAATCCGCTAATTCCATTCCAATAATTGACGGAATGGATATAGTTTTTATAGCTAGAAATGGGATTTTAAATTCTGATTACCACGGAATATCGTCTTCGATGTACAAACTTTTGGATAATGCTAGCCTAATATCCACCGAGCAAATGTGAAATAGATTGAAACTACGAAAAGAGAATTTTGTTAAATCGACAGTGTTAGGTCTAATAAAATCCTATAAAAAATTGATTTCACCTTTCTTACCTGTGGCATGCCGACATTTACCGACATGCTCAGATTACGCTTATGCGGCCATAGATCGATATGGTCTAGCGGTTGGTACTGGAATCACCTTCAAACGGCTACTAAGATGTAGACCATTTGGAACTAGGGGGTACGATCCTGTCCCGTAACTCAAAAACTATACCAAGCGATAAAGGCCAAATTTTACTGAAATATGTTTTCTAGAAACAAAAAAATAGTAGTGTGCCTACTTTTGCTGCTGATTACTATTTTGGGTTGCTCAAGAATTAGTAGCGCCCAGGGTTGGTCAGGTATTTTAGTGAATGACAACCGCCTCGTTCTTGCTAGCATGGATGGTCATGTCATGGTTCTCGATAAGAACACGGGGAAACATATTTGGAAACCAGATTTGATGAGGGTGAATGAAAAAGACGAAAATAAGAGAGCCGCATACGGCTTGCCTGCCGTATCTAATGGAATCGTTTTTGTGGGGGTGTACGACGGAAAGATTCAGGCTATAGAAGTCGATACAGGAAGAATTGTCGAAACTGAAGTGGTTAGTGACGATTTTGAAATAGTTGGAGGACCATTAATTCATGAGAATAATCTTTACATTGGATCCGGCGATGGGATATTGAGATCTTATAATTTGGATTTCTCCAATCAACAAGTTACTTTTATTGATGACTGGTCCTATGAGGTAGGTGGAAAAATATGGTCTACCCCGGCAATTCATGATGACACCCTTATAATTACTTCACTTGACCATCATGTATATGCTCTGAATAAAGATACAGGTAAACTCCTTTGGAAAGCCAAGACTGGGGGTGCTATTGCAGCAACTCCAGTGATTAAAGAGGACACCGTTTTTGTAGGGTCCTTTGACGGTGTTTTTTACGCATTTGATTTGGCCACAGGCGACGAAGAGTGGATTTTTGAGAAAGCGTCTAACTGGTATTGGGGTGCTGCTGTAATCAACGATCAGACTATTTACATCCCATCATTAGATGGGAAACTGTATGCTTTGGATATCAGATCCGGTAAAAAGAAATGGGAACTAGAAACCAATGGTTCAATCGTTGGGTCCCCTGCTATTGTTTCCGACATGATAGTCGTGGGTTCCACCGATGGGGAAATTCGTATAGCCGAGACAAGTTCAGGAGAAGTGTTGGCTAGCTGCGATGTGGGCAAGAGCATACAATCCCCTATTACATCGGATGGATTTGAGATTTATTTCAGTGTCCGGGATCATTCAGTTAGAGCTTTGACCGTTAAAGCAAACGGAAACCCCGATGAAAAGTGGGATGCACCATATTTTTCTAATTTGTTGAAAGACGATAAAAACCCACAGCCTAGTGACTGGTCTCCAGATTGCTGACTAAAAACAGAGGACAATAAACTTGGAAATATTTTCTCAAATTTGGAATAGCGTAATCATCCAGCCGATGATAAATAGTTTGCTAATTCTTTATACCATAGCCATCAGTAATTTCGGTTTGGCGATAATACTTTTCACGATACTTATTCGCGCCGCCATGATGCCTTTAACGGTAAAACAAAGCAAGCAGATGAAATCTATGACAGCACTGCAACCGAAGATAAAAGAAATACAAAATAAATTTAAAAATGACAAACAAAAACAGTCTCAAGAGACCATGAAACTGTACAAGGAACAAGGGGTTAACCCTATCGGTTGCTTGGGACCCATGTTTATACAATTTCCCATTTGGATTGGTTTATATCAGGCAATATTACAGACAGTGCCGAACACTCCCGAAAGCCTGGTTAAACTGTCAGGCCATTTATATGGATGGTTACCGTTTGTTCATGATGTGGTTCCTATCAATAGCCAATTTATCTGGATGGATTTAGCTAACCCTGATCCTTCCCCGGTAGTGATGCCAATATTGGTCGGAATTTCCATGTTTTTAATGCAAAAAATGACCACCATGCCGGCTATGGACGATCGGCAGGCTTCTACCAACAAAATGATGCTGTGGATGATGCCTATAATGTTTGGCTTTTTTACAATTTCGTTCCCTAGTGGGTTGGCTCTATATTGGGTGGTGTCAAATATTGTTGGCATAGTAATCCAAGGGTTTATCACGGGTTGGGCTCCAATGAAAAATTTACTTAGTTTTGCCAGTAACCGGATATCTCAGCCAAGTGCAGCTATTGCAGGCGGGTCACCGCCGGTTCTGGAGGAGGAACAAATAAATGAAGTCGATAGAAATGACAGCAAAGACAGTGGAAGAGGCGATAGAAATCGCCCTAAAAGAACTAGACGCAGACCGCGTAGAGGTAGAAATAGACGTCATTAGCAGAGGTAAACCTGGCATTCTAGGAATTGGTAGTGAATTGGCCTCTGTTAGAGTTACCAAAGTTGATGGAACTTCGGATGTTTTAGATTCAGCTAATGAAGTCATAAAAAATCTTGTGTCTCACATGGATGTGGATGTCGTGGTCAATTTGAAAGAGGCTGACAATGAAGAGACCGGAGGACCGGTCTTTGAGATAGAAGGGGATGATTCCGGGTTACTTATCGGTCGCAAAGGTGAGACCCTTAGATCTCTTCAATTTCTGACAAGGTTCATTGTGGGAAGGCAAACCGGGGAAAGGGCGAATCTCTCTCTTGATGTTGAAGGTTATGATGAGAGACGAAGGCAATCTTTGGCTAATCTAGCCAGCAGGGTGGCTCAACGAGTTGTAAAGACCGGCAGATCAATCGAATTAGAGCCTATGTCAGCTAGGGAGAGAAGATTGGTTCACGTTGCGCTAGCTGAAAATTCAGAAGTGTATACTGAGAGCTCAGGCGAAGGGCGTGATAGGAGGGTGGTAGTTATACCGTCATAATACTCAGGATCTAGGATTTAAATCTAGGTACATTTCCAGACAGACAATCTTGAGCTTCCTTAGCATGTTGTCGCTTGCCTGAAAAATTTTCTAGTAACATAATGGGTCAGACAGTCAATATTTGGATCCGATACTATGCAGCAGCCCGGCAATTTTAATGCCTCATTGGAAAAAGTGGCCAAGGTGTCATTGTATGTTTTTATCGGGGTGGTTGTGTGCGTTGGATTATATCTTGTCAGGGGAGCCCTATTTCCCTTTGTATTGGGAATAGTTTTAACTTATATACTTAATCCTTTTGTCAATTTCTTCGAACAGTTTATCCCCTTAAAAAGTGCCAAGCCTAAACTAGCCCGAGCCTTATCGATAGCGATAGTCACTCTTATTGCATTTTTAATAATCGTAGGATGCTTATTGCTAGTGATACCTCCAATGTTTAAGCAATCAAGCGAGTTGGTTACTAATATACCGAGTCTTATTACCGATGCGAGAACCACGGTGGAGAGTTGGAATGAGGAATATGCCTCGAATATTCCAGAAGAGGTACGGGTGGAAATCGATCGGTTACTGGAAAATGGTGGGGAGATATTACTAGGGGCATTTAGGGGGCTTGTTGGTAGAACTGCAGTGGCCGCGGTTCATGCTTTGACTTTGGTAGTAGGACTTGTGGTGTTGCCCTTATTTATTTTTTATTTTTTGAAGGATAGGGAGGCAGTTCGAGAATCGTTCGTTGAAGTATTTCCTACAGATACCCAGATCCATGTCGTGTACGTATTAAGAATTTTGAACCGGATTATTGGTGCATATGTCAGGGCTCAATTCACTTTAGCAGCCGTGGTATGGGTCTTTATCTCAATAGGCTTAATGCTTATGGGGGTGAAGTATGCAATTCTTCTAGGGGCTGTGGCCGGGATATTTGAGTTAGTTCCAATTGTAGGAGCCTGGCTCGCTGTTATCCCTACTATAATTGTGGTTTTATCCACTTCCCCAGAAAAAATCGTTTGGGTGTTGCTCTTATATTTGGGTGTTCAACTTTTCCAGGGTGCGCTTATAGTCCCTCGAATTCAAAGTTTTGCGATGAGATTGCATCCTTTGATGATACTGGTATCTATTGTAGTTGGTAGTGAAATAGCAGGTCTTTGGGGGGTGGTACTAGGTCCACCGATTGCCGCTTCTATAAAGGAGTTATTAATATACTTTAGCAATCCACCGAGATATGGTATTTCGATGGAAGACGATGAGGTTTTAGAAAAGGAAATAGAGAATTAATTTTGTCTTTAGTGGAGGACTTTCATAGTAGAGCCATATGGTGAATCTACAATCTTTTGATGAAGAAAAGATGCAACTTATCAACCTGAAGTCGGTAGATAAAAATGATGATCCATGTCGCGAGCTCATGTGGTCATTGGAAGATGCTATTGACGAACTATATGCCAAAGACTCTGTGACAGTGGTCTTGATCAATATACCTGATATTGAATTGAGATGTGATCGGCACGCTGGAAATGACGGGACCAAATCTCTTAGTCTTTCTATATCTAACATAAAATTTCCCACCATTGGAATTGTTGAATCGGAAGCTCATGGCACAGCTCTGGAATTATTTTTGTGCTGCGATATTAGAGTCGCCGACAAAACGAGTAAGTTTTCAATGTCTCACGTGTTAGCAGGCCACACCCCTGTGGAGGGCGGGACACAGAGATTGCCAAGGATAGTGGGCGTAGGTAGGGCAATGGATTTACTATTGACAGGGAGAGTTTTCTCCGCCGCTGAGGCTCTTGAAATTGGAGTGGTGCAATACCTTCACTCGGAAGATGTACTAGAGAATGCAGTCGAGCTAGCCCATAAAATAGCATCTCATGGTCCGATCGCAGCTAAGTATCTCAAAGAGGCGATAGTGGAGGGATCTGATATGACCTTGGATCAAGGATTAAGGCTGGAGACTGATCTTAATGTGATTTTGCAAAGTACTTTTGATAGGAAAGAAGGTATAGATTCATTTTTGGAGAAAAAGGAACCCAGATATGAAGGCCGCTAAAGGTGAATCAAATCGGTGGGAACAATGAAAAAAGATGAGACAGTTATTTACCATTCTATCAATGGCGTTGCCCACATAACTCTGAACAGACCGAATCAAATCAACGCCTTTAATATAGACATGCGCGATTCGCTTTTTCAAACCCTAGAATTATTTCGAGATGATACGGAATCTAAAGTTGCAATTATGAGTGGAGCAGGTGAAAGGGGATTTTGTGCTGGTGCTGACTTGACGGAATTTGGTACTGCTCCATCTCAGATAATTGCGCGTACAGTAAGGTGGGAGAGAGACCTGTGGGGTTTATTTCTGTCTCTTCAAAAACCGATAATTGCCAAACTGCATGGATACGTTATTGGGTCTGGTGTCGAAATTGCGGCCTTATGCGATATTAGGATAGCAGCTGATAGTTCAATATTTAGAATGCCCGAAGTGGCATTGGGAATGATTCCTGCTGCTGGGGGTACTCAAACTTTACGTAATCTTATTGGAGCTGATAGGGCCCTGGAAATGATAATGACTAATAGGCTAGTGGATGCTAGAGAAGCAATAAGGATTCGCCTTATTGACCGAGTTGTTTCAGGGGAAATGCTCGATACCTCTGCAGAGGCAATTGCTGGGGGATTAACTAAAATAGAGCCTGAATTGTTGGCTTCTATAAAATCATCTGTTATGAGAGGATTGGATCTTGGTCTAGAGCGTGGGATCCAACATGAGAAACGTAACTCGTATCACATTGCAAAAATTAATTGATTCCTGGCTGCCCGGCCAGGATTCGAACCTGGGTCGAAGGAGTCAAAGTCCTTAGTGCTACCACTACACCACCGGGCAACGACAGATTGAGACACTCACAAATATTAAGTATATCCCAATAAATATGGCTCAAGTAAAATTTCCCCTCATATATACTTACCGTCTGCTTTCAAGCCGTCATTCTTGAATCAACTGATGGCACGATTGCAACATTTTTATTGGAAAAATTCTTAACGGAAAACGGGAGGCTTTTTTGGTAACTGAAGGCAATGAATTTAAAGGTATCATTGAGAAAATAAAGGACAATGTCCAAAAAATTATTGTTGGTAAGTCGGACGCTATAGACTTGGCCTTAATTTCTATATTGTGCCACGGGCATATCCTTCTTGAGGACGTGCCAGGTTCGGGCAAAACCACCCTTGCTAGGGCAGTATCTTCGTCTTTGGATTGCACTTTCGGAAGAATTCAATTTACTCCTGACTTGATGCCGTCCGATGTCCTTGGGATCAATTGGTTCAACCAAAAATCCAGTGAATTCGAATTTCAAAGTGGCCCAATCTTCAACCAAATCATTTTAGCTGATGAAATAAATAGGGCCACCCCGCGGACACAGTCGGCCCTTCTCGAGGCTATGCAAGAATCGCAGGTTACGATAGATGGCGAGACTCGTATGTTGCCAACTCCTTTTATTGTGATGGCTACCCAAAACCCTATAGACATGGAAGGTACCTTTCCACTTCCCGAGGCTCAACTGGACAGGTTTTTGATGAAAATATCTCTTGGATATCCAACGGAGCAGGAAGAAGCAGACATCATAGGGCGCTTTCGGAAGGAAGATTCTCATGAGCAGCTGGCTTCAGTGGTGAATCCTGAGATGATAAAAAATCTGCAAAGGTTTTCGTCAGAAGTAACAGTGGAACGGAGTATACGTGATTATATTATTACGATTGTGCGTTCCACGCGAGAAAATGACAAATTGGATTTAGGGTCAAGCCCTAGAGGCTCTTTGGGCCTTTACCGCTGTAGCCAGGCTAAAGCGGCCCTAAATGGAAGAGGATACGTTACTCCGGATGATGTAAAAAGCCTTATTGATCCAGTGTTATCGCATCGAATTATACCGACATCTAATGCTAGGTTGAGAGGATTCGGGGCACCTGAAATACTTGAAGAAATAATGTCTGAAATTACTGTCCCAATAGAAGCCCTCTAGGCATAGTTATGGTAAAAAATTTTTGGAATGACTGTTGGGTATTAATAATTATCGCCTTGGTAATTATCGGCATATTTTCAGGTCAAGGTTTGATCCTAGGCCTATCTGTTATGAGCCTAGTCGTCGTTTTTATTGCATGGCTTTGGAACAAGGTATCGCTTGAAAATGTCGAATATATCCGTGTGATACCCCAAAAGAGAGTTTTTATTGGAGACACTGTTCCTTTCTCTGTAGAGCTCCACAATAAAAAGCCGATACCTTTGCCAAGAATAGATACCGTTGATGACATTCCAAGCGCTTTAAATCTTAACGGACCTGATATCAGGCCAGGTTCAAGCCTCGATGCTGTGTCGATGATGCATTCTGCTTCTGTATCCGCCTATCAAAAAATCGTTTGGAAATATTCTGTGCAGGCCAAAAGAAGAGGGTTTCATAGGCTTGGGTCAGTGAATATTTCTGGTGGCGATATCTTTGGATTATTCGATAGTAAAAAAACAATCTCGACTCGCGATTACATATTGGTCTATCCGAAAATTTTAAACCTTCCAGATCTAGGGATACCAGAATCAAGGCCTTTAGGAGAGAAAATCACGGGCCTAAATATTTATCAAGATATATCTTGGAACAGAGGAATCAGAACTTATGAAAAGGGAGATCCCCTGAATACAGTCGATTGGAAATATACAGCAAAAAAATCTGAACTAATGGTTAAGACATTTGAATCTACCAGCAAAAGTGACGTGATTTTGGCTGTTTCTGTAGAGACAACTTCAAAGGTATGGGAAGGGTACTCAGCAGTTAATTTAGAGAGGGTTGTGGCTGCTTCTGCTTCCATCGCAAGCTATTGTAGTGAGGAAGGATTCAATCTTGGTTTTTTTTCAAACGGCACCCCTGTATTGTCTGA
>DTSF01000159.1:0-3040 GCA_012965485.1 Dehalococcoidia bacterium | reverse complement strand
TCACAATCGGAAGATCAACTAAGGTTAATATTGGAAACCTTGGCTACTATAGGTCCTATTTCATCTGGACCTATGTCAGAAAATCTTAATAAGTGGTACAGAAATTTCCCTTTTGGATCTACCGTAGTTGTCGTCACATCCTTCATTACGGATCAATTATTGGATTCTCTAAGAAATATAGCAAAATTTGGATGCGGGGTAATTCTGATTAACGTCGCTGATGAGCCGTCATATAGTACAGCGGACTATATTTTGAAATATGAGCTAGGAGCCCATTTTAGTCGGATGGAGTCGAAAGGTGAATTCGTACCAATCTAAAACTATTGCACTATGTCTAATATTGTCTGAAACAGTGTGGATTTATTCGATCTATGCCGTTGTTGGGATAATAATTTCCCTTGGGCGGAGCCCTATATCATACGGAGGATGTGTTGCTTTATATGCAGTATCCCTATATTTATCCAGGCTGTTTAATGCTTGGAATATAAAAGTCTCACTCGCAATCTGTTTTCAAACGTTCGTTGGAGCGATCCTCTGCTATTTCATTGTAGGATATGCCAATTTACCTTCACAAGAAACTATTTCATTGTATTGGATTTTTGACCTGGACCAATGGGTTTATGAGGAAGGAGAGGTTGGCCTAACTATAGTTTTGGCCGCTTTTATGAGTGTGTTTATGTGGGTAAAAGGTGGGCTCGCCGGCTCAACTGATTTTCCTCTGGAAGCATTATCTTCCACCTTTAGAATTGGAATTATAGTAATGGCATTTACTGTCACAATTGATATTTTTAATGGGGCTGATTTGTACATGTCGACACTAATGTATCTGTTCTTCGCCTCGACTTTATCGGGTCTGGCTATAGGACGCCTAAAACCTTCTTCTAATAGTGGAGTTGTCACTTTACGGTGGCTTCGAGTGGTGTCAGTCCCTGTGGGAATGATCGTTTTGTCGGGGTTACTTTTTGCCTCCTTTAGCAAAGGTTTTCTCGGGACTATTTCCTCACCCATAACGACACTGATAAGTTGGATTGCCATGGCAATAGTTTATCTTGTTGCAATACCTATTATTTATGCAATTCAGTTCGTGGCCCGATTGTTTAGTTGGATTTTCGGAGATGCTCTTACTCCCGATCGACCAGTTCAAGAACGGGAATCTTTTACCGGTATGGGTAATGTACTGGAAGAGTTGATTAATACCCCAGGATCAGAAGAACCTTCAGTATTCATGCAATATTTTGAATATTTTGCCATCTTTATGTTGGTAAGCGGCTTGCTATTTGGCCTAGGAATTGCCTTCAGAAGGATCAATAGGCCAAAAAATATAGTCGATGATGGTATCAAATCTAATATTGAAGGTTCTGAAGATTCTATGACGGATTTGCTCGAAATTGCTAAGAGGTTGCTCTTGAAACGACGGTTAGCTAAACAGGAAAATATGTTTGAGATTCCAAGGCATCTGGATTCAGGAAGTAAGACCGTTTTGCAATCCTATTATGGACTGTTGTATTTAGGGTCTCAAAAAGGCGTGAACAGATCTCATAATTCCACTCCAAAGGAATTTGAGCCAGCCTTATATAGGTCTTTTGGGGTTGATTCTGTCCGAAGAATTACAGAGGCTTTTATGGATGTTTGCTATGGGAGAATCACCCCAATGTCATCTCGAGCAGCCGAGGTTAAGGACTTGATTGAGGGCTTAGGAAAAGAAGATCACTAAATAGTTTGTTTTGCAAACCATATGCCTAGGAAGGCTGCCAGCAGCCCGACGACTACACTTAATGTTAAATAGGTTATAGCTTTACCATAACTACCATCAGAAATGAGCTGTATGCTAGAAACGGTAACAGCCGAAAAGGTGGTGAATGATCCGCAAAACCCAACCCCCAGAAGAAGTGAATAATCTTGATTCCAGTTAGATTTACCTAGAGCGTAACCTACCAGAAAGCCAAGCGCTAAAGATCCTATTATGTTGACGGCAAAAGTTCCTGTCAGACTGGATCCTAGATAGTTGTTAGCTAGACGATCTGTTCCGTACCGGCAGGCAGCACCAAGACCTCCTCCTATCATGACCAGGAGCCAGTTCATGCGAGATCTGCTTTACCGTCTGGGGGACTGGGCGTGAATAGAATTTCTCGAAATGCTTTTTTCATTGGAATTAGTTCATTTCCCCCTTCGAGATATACTTCTTGGCGTTTACGGCTGCTGTCGCTCCGTCACCGGCAGAGCTTATCAGTTGGGAAGCGGAGTTAGCTCTTATGTCTCCTGCCGCAAAAATTCCTTTTTCAGATGTTTGAAGATTTATATCGGTCTTAATATGCCCGCTTTCATCGGTTTCCAGAAGATTTCGGAGATAATCTGTGCTGGGAGTAAGTCCCACGAATATAAAAACCCCATCGAGATTCACTCTTATGAATTCTCCTGAGAGGGTTTTCAGTAGGGAAATTCCTTCAACCACACCGTCTCCGTATATTTCTTGTACTTCAACGTTTAGATGAACCAGTATTTTCTCATGACCAGTAATTCGATCTTGCAACGTTTGCTGGGCGTGAAGGGAGCTAGATCGGCAAAACACATCTACCTTTGAAGCAAACCCTGTTAGTGTTATGGCTTCTTGCAGAGCCGAATCTCCCCCACCAACCACGCATACTCTTTGGTCAATGAAAAATGCTCCGTCGCATGTGGCACAGTATGAGACGCCAGCCCCTACAAGCTCATTTTCACCAGGCACGTTTAGTTTTTTCAGTGTTGATCCACCCGCTACTATTATTGATTTTGAGATTTTCTCTCCTTCATAGGTATCCACAATCCACACATGCCCAGATTTCCTAAGTCCCATTACTTCAGACATGGCAAATTCAGTCCCTGAGGCAATGGCCTGCTCTTGAACTTTACTGGAAAAATCGGCTCCGCTTATTCCATCAGGTAATCCAGGGTAATCCTCTATTCGTTCGACATTAATAATTTGCCCACCAGGAATCAGCCTTTCAACCAACAATGTCTTCATACCTAATCTAGAGGAGTACATTCCTGCACTAAATCCGGC
>DTSF01000158.1 GCA_012965485.1 Dehalococcoidia bacterium | reverse complement strand
CCGTATTCACCTCTTTTCACAAGGACTAAACGTGGTCCCATATCTCGAACGGTTTGGGCCGCAGAAAATATGTTGGATTTGGAAGTGAAGGATTTAATCTCTGTTTCATCCATAAAGAGGACATCGACGTTTTCAATTGTCTTCCTTAAATTATCTTTATGGTCATTGATCCAATAATCCATAGTGTCGAGTGCCACAATCCTCGGTTTAGGATTCATCTGTGTTAGCACCTCGTGTTGTAATACAGGATCGATATTTGCTAGGAATAAGCAGGGGTGTGAGATGTTATTTTTTGCTAATGAGGGAGAAAAATTGGCAAATACATTCAATTGGGTATCTATCGTCTCACGGGAGTTCAGGTTTTCTGGTTTATAAATTCCTTCCCATCGGAAAGTTTTGCCTTTTGCTGTTTCAAGACCGCTTATATTGACTTCTCTAGTGGTCAATTGTTTTTTATCTGCTTCTGAAAAATCTTCTCCTACAACAGCCACCAAACTGACATTTGTAAAATAGCTTGCTGAAGCACTGAAATACAACGCAGAACCACCCAGAGAGTCTGTTCGCGATCCTGCCGCAGTTGTTACTGAATCATATGCTATGGACCCGACAACTAATAAAGACATGAGCTATAAGTCAGTACCTTGGCTAGTTGGGTGACCACGTTCGATCCATGTTGGTGTACCTTCTTCAATGTTGTATAGCTTTGATGAGTCATATCCCATTGCAGCAGCCATTTCACAAGCAAGGCCACTTCTGACACCAGCGGCGCATATGAACAAGAGATCTTTGTCTCTAGGAAGTTCATCTATGCGTCCGAGAACATCATCTACCGTTATAAACAAGGCTCCCTCCACATGACCTTCAATGTATTCATCAGTTCTTCGTACGTCCACAAAAACTACGTCTTCATTACCGTGTAGATCGGCGGCCTCATCCACCGAGATTCTAACGTAAGGTTCCCCTTCGATTTGTTTAGGCATTACACACTCCTCTAATTTCAGACTGGTATATATTTTTGCAGCAACACACCTAGTTTTTTTGCGCTTTTTTGGTTGTCTAGGACCCTTTGAGTCACCAGCGCATCTTGCAAAGATGAATTACATACGCACTCGTCACCCAATAAATTAATATTTTCAGCTATTTTACTAATAAGTTTTTTTGAAGTCTCCACATTTTGTTTGAGATTACTAATTACCATGCTAGCGGTTACATCTTCTTGATCTTCCTTCCAACAGTCATAATCTGTGACAAGAGCTACCGTGGCATAACACATCTCCGCTTCCCGGGCTAATTTAGCCTCTGGGATAGCAGTCATTCCAATGATGTCGCAGCCCCATTTTCTGTACAAATTGGACTCAGCTTTGGTGGAAAATTGAGGTCCTTCGATGGCTACGTAAGTTCCAGATGAATGTCGATCTATCGCTAGGCTTTCACAAAAAGAATCAATCATTTTTGAAAGATTTTTGCAAAATGGATTTGCAAAGCTGATATGAGCTACAAGACCATCCCCAAAGAAGGTATCTTCTCTGGATTTGGTTCGGTCTATTAGTTGGTCGGGAATTACCACATCTAATGGTTTGATTGCTTCATTTAAACTTCCCACTGCGGATACCGATACCACTTTTTTGACGCCCAAAGTCTTTAAAGCATAAATGTTAGCTTTGTAGGGAACTTCTGATGGGGATAGAGAATGATCAGCTCCATGCCTTGGTATGAATGCTGCTTTTTTGTTTCCAATTGACCCTAATGTGACCGCCGAACTTGTATTACCAAAAGGGGTAGTGATTTCAATGGTCTCTATGTCTTTGAGGTCTTCCAATTCATAGACTCCGGACCCCCCGATAAAAGCAGTTTCTATCATATTTTTAGTTTGAGTTCCGATAATTTTTTCACCAAAAAAAACTTCCCATAGAGAGAAGTTACTAAAAGTAATTATCGCATGTTCTCTCATCTTCCGGGCACTATATTATCCCGCTGGAATTGGCACCGTATTTTAAAAAAGAGCGTATATTAATCTTTATCAAAGTCGGTTGCCGGGCGTCTAAGGGCCATTCCCTCAGCCACTCTAGATAAGGTCGCTATATTTATGTTGTGGAAAAATCGTACCTTAGTGCAATAATTGAGTCAATTTCAAAGTAGGTTAAAGATGGGTTCAGTATCGTGTATTGGATTTCCTAATAAAGGCCTGAGGTAGGACTTAAATAAATCGCTTGTATATCCCTGTTCATCGGGTCTGTACTTTTCAGGTAAATATTTTATTTCCCCGGCTACATCTTTTAGGTTAACGGAGCCTATAGAATATTCGTATTTTTGATTATTAGAACGGATTATCGTAGGGATCACCTCAGTCATTTCAGATCGGGCCATTTCAATTGCCTTTTGGCCTATTTCATAGGCCTCTTCGCGATCAGTTGTAGACACTGCGTCCATTAAGGATCTCTGGATAGTTCCTGGTTTTTCCCACCTACACCTGACTCCTAATTTTTTTTCAACAAGATCTGACAAATATTCACCAGGGCTTTTAAAATAATTGTGGCCAAAATTGTCAGTGAAGGTCGGTGGGTTTTCCGTACCTAAATTACCTTTCCTGGACCTTATTTTCTCTGAAACAACTGCCACTGCATATCCGTAACTTCTGTATGCTTTTTCAATGGAAATCATGAAGTTTTCCTCCGAAAATATAACTTCCGGTACTCCTATGAAATGTGGAGCGTCGCGATCGGTTTTTTTATAGAAGGAGCTCGCCGCTGCCAACCACCCAGAATCCCTACCCATAACTTCAAGAATACAAATAGGTGAGTTTATTCCCATAGCTTCTGCGTCTCTACCAACACCGAAAGTGGCTTGGCTTATGAATCGTGCCGCGCTTCCATAGCCGGGAGAGTGATCGGTAAGAACTATGTCGTTGTCTATCGTTTTTGGAAGGTTAATGACTTGTAATTCATATTTACCCGCTCTGGCTGCCTCTGAAACGCTTAATCCCGTCGCGGCGGAATCATTTCCACCGATTATGTGGAGAATTCTTATGTTGTGAGTCCTTAATGTTTTTAATAAGGGCTCAATATCATTAGGGAGTAACTTATGCCTGCTACTTCCCAAAGCTGCACCGGGCATTTTTGCCAGAGATTTTAACTGTGAGGTAGACAATTCAGTAAT
>DTSF01000157.1 GCA_012965485.1 Dehalococcoidia bacterium | reverse complement strand
TTCGCTGAGAGTCAAGAGTTTCCAACGGTTCAGATTCAGTAGCTTGTCTAACTATAATTTCATCTCCTTCTAACTTATTGAAGTCAAATGCGTGCAACGGCTGACCATATTCCAACATCACATAGTTAGTTATATCTACTATGTTGTTAATTGGTCGCTGCCCTGATTTAGCTAATACATCCTGAAGCCATATAGGTGAAGGGGCAACCGTAACATTTTCGATAAATGATCCAGTGTATCTTGGGCAGTTAAGGGGATCTTGTATTGATATCTTTATACGGTCGTCTACCTTGGTATCCCCGCTTTGGTACGAAGATTCCGGTTCAGTAATATTTGTGCCAAGCACAGCTGCAATTTCGTGTGCAGTACCGATGATGGACAAGCAGTCAGGGCGATTTGGCGTGAGTTCAGTGTCAAGAATCGAATCAGACAACAACTCTTTGATCGGAGTACCCGTAACAGATGCATCATCCAACACTAATATCCCACCGTTGTCTTCTCCAATACCTAGCTCTAGAGCAGAGCAAACCATTCCTTTCGATTCGATTCCCCTAATATTGGCACCTTTTAAAATTTCATGTTTCCCTGACCTTGGGTTAAAAAGGCTCGCGCCTTCTTTTGCGAAGACTATTTTTTGCCCAATTTCTAAATTTGGGGCACCGCAAACTACTTTTGCCTTTTCTCCTTTTCCGAGGTCTAGTGTGGGAAGTCTGAGTCGTTCTGCATTGGGATGCGGCTCTAATTGGATAACTTGAGCCACAACCAGAGAGTCAGAATCCCACTTGTCGCCAATTTGTTCTATAGAACCGACCTCTAAACCTGCCATTGTTAACGAGTGCGCTAAATCTGTGACCTCAGAGTCTATTTCAACATAGTTGCGCAACCAAGAAAGAGGAATCTTCATAAATATGAGCCTGTTAAGAAAACTGTTTTAAAAATTTCATGTCATTCGAATAAAAATGCCTGATATCGTCAATTCCATGCTTTAGCATTGCTATTC
This sequence comes from Dehalococcoidia bacterium, assembly GCA_012965485.1. The sequence continues at coordinate 10,329 of DTSF01000157.1, read as the reverse complement.
GTTCAGCCCCCATACCCCAGGCAAATCCACTGTATATTTCAGGGTCATAACCTACCCCTGCCAGGACTTTGGGGTGTACCATGCCGGCTCCCATAATTTCGATCCATCCGGTATTACCACACACTCGGCAACCATTCCCTTCACATTTGAAACAATCGATGGAAACTTCAGCTCCCGGTTCAACAAACGGGAAGAAATCGCATCTAAATCTGGCCTTCCTTTTATCCCCAAAAATTCTTCTTGCAAACTCCTCCAGGGTAGCTTTTAAATTGGCAAAAGTTATATCTTTATCCACTGCTAACCCTTCTATCTGGCAAAATTGCCATTCGTGAGTAGCATCTGTCGCCTCGTATCTATACGTCTTCCCGGGAACCACCACTCGAACTGGAGGGGGCTGCGATTCCATGATCCTAATTTGCATTGGTGAGGTATGAGTCCGCAAAAGTAGTGGACGAGAACCGTCGGCCAGCTCTCTATCAATCCACAGACTGTTCCACATGTCCCTCGCTGGGTGCTCTTTTGGAATGTTTAATTTCTGGAAATTGTATGTGTCTAATTCCACTTCGGGTCCTTCGATGGTCTGGAAACCCATTGATTCAAAGACCTGGCATATTTCCCTAACAACGGCTGTTGTCGGGTGGAGGCTTCCTAATGCTATATTCCTTCCGGGTAAGGTCACGTCCAAAAAGTCAGATCCGTTTCCTGTTCGAATACTGTCACTGTTTTCAATACCGGCTTTATGATCTTCGTACTTTTCTGTCAAAACATCTTTTAGAGAATTAGCTTCGCTGCCAGCTTCTTTTCGGCTACCCACGGGCAATCCGGAAATTCCCCGTAACAATCCAGTAACTGTCCCGTTACGTCCGAGGGTGTCAATTCTCCAAGACTCGAGCTCGTCTAGGGTCCCGATTTGAGAGAGGGAAGATAAGGCCTTCTGTTCTATTTGGGTCCGTATTTCAGTGTATGCTTTTTCGTCCATTAGTCAATCTGGCAATTCATCTGTTTCAATTCAACAAAATATAGGCGCAAATTATACCTCACAACTGAAATACTATCGGATAGTGGTTCTGAAACAGGTTAGAAGAATGTAATAATTCTCCGTTTTCAAAAATTTCATAAAATTTGGCTAAAACTGAGCAACAAGATTCCAGTTCTAGCCTTATAATACCCAATGTAATCCTAAATTTGTGAACGGTAATTAGAATGGATATAAACCAATTAACTGAATCTTCCTTCATTGGGGCCGTAGCCGCCGGCCTCATTCTAGTTGCTTTTGTAACGTTAGCAATACTCCTTCGGATAATATTGGCTATTTTGACAAAACGTACCGACAAGGATGACGCTGACCGGCTGGTGGTGGTAGTAGTTGGTGCTATTAAAGGCCCCGCTGTTTTACTCGTCGTAACTTTAGGATTGTTGTTCGGATATTTCACTATTTCAAGAATAGAGCAGGGGATATTCACCTCTCTGAACGGAACGGGCGAATATGCTTTCCAGCTCTGGAAGGTCCTGACAATTTTGATCGCAACCTTCACTACTTCCCACCTCGCTGACCGAACAATTAAGTGGTATTTAAGAAATGTGGCAATGAATACGGCCACGACACTGGATGACACTTTGCTTCCCATATTCAGAAGAATATTGCCGCTAACGATATATGCGATAGGTGGCTTAGTCGCTATAGACAGTTTAGGAATATCGGCCAGTCCAATACTAGCCGGTTTAGGGATAGGCGGCTTGGCTGTCGCTTTAGCAGTTCAACCGACCTTAAGTAATTTTTTTGCTGGGACATATGTTGTCACTGAAGGAGAATTAAAGACAGGTGATTTTATAGAATTAGACGGTGGGCCAGCGGGTTTTGTGGAAAGCGTGGGTTGGCGAAGTACCAAAATTCGGACCCGATTTAATAATCTGGTGATTATTCCAAACTCTCGTATGGCGGGAAGTATTGTAACTAACTATTTCAGTCCCACCCCGGCGATGAACATAATAGTTACCTGTGGGGTGAGCTATGAATCTGACTTAAGTCACGTGGAGACTATTGCCTTAGAAGAGGCGACATCCCTGGTAAAAGAATCTCCTGATGCCGTTAAAAATATTGACCCATTTTTCGCATTCTCAGATTTCGGTGATTCGAATGTAGATTTTTTTATCTTTGTACAAGCTGTGAATCGTCAGGGCACTTTCACATTAAAAAGCGAGCTTATGAAAAGAATACATGCTAGGTTCGCTTCTGAAGGAATCGAAATTAACTATCCAGTTCGAAAACTTGTCATGCCAGAGGAATTTAATCCTGAGGAACTTATTGCTCCAGCAAAACCTGAAAATTAAATTATTCGACTTAATTCCGATGTTTGATTTGCCTTCTTTGGTGAAAAAGATACTGGTTGGCATATCCGGCGAATTCACCAAAATGGGTTTGAGCCCAATCTCGAAGTTTGGTGTCAGGAATAGACTCGTCAGAATCATTGAGATAATTTTCTCGCAGGACACGTTTTATCCATACGTCGACCGGAAATGCTTGAAGTTTGTCCATTGAAAATAACAAAACGCAGTTGGCTACCTTATCTCCCACCCCAGGAAATTTAAGTAGTTCAGTCAATGCTTCCTGGTATTCCAAAAATCTGAAACTTTTAAGGTCTATTTCGTTTTTAACTATCGAATCGGCTACTTTTGCCACGTACTTGGCCCGAAAACCTAACCCGATCTCCCTTAATCCTAACTCCCCAGCCTCTGAAATAGAAACCGGTTCAGGAAAAGAGTAAAAATAGCCAAATTGATCTTTGATTCTTTCTCCGCAAGATTCCGATATTCCCTTCACCAAAGATTTGATTCTCGGAATATTATTGTTTGCCGAGCAAATGAATGTTACAAGGCATTCCCAAGGATCCTGTCTTAAAATATGGAGCCCTTCATACAAATCTTTTGCCTGAACGAAATAGGCATCCGATGATAATTGGGAATAAATTAGTCGTAAATCATCCTCTATCCGAAGATATTTTTTAATAAACCCTTCATCAAACGAGTCCTCGCTCTCTAAACTACAGTGTATCCCATCTTCTTTTTGACTTAACCTTACTCTGACCCCATCTAGAATCCCTTCATGCGCCTCCCCATTTAGTATGGGATCCCATCTGAAAGCCTGCCCGCTATAAAGAGTCTCGGCAAGGGTGTACGGGTATTTGGAAGCCAGTATCAACTTAAATACCAAGCCAGCTGGAAACTATGCTTTCGACTTCTTCTGATTTCGGGCGTTGAATTTCCATTTTTGGCAACGCTTTGATGAATCTGTGTCCATACCTGCTATTGGTTACTCGGCTGTCTAAAATGAAAACCGCTCCTCGATCTTTATTGGAACGAACCAATCTTCCAAACCCTTGGCGAAATCGAATAATAGCACTCGGGAGAGCGTATTCCATAAATGGGTTTGAATATTTTTCAGCCCGCGCTGCATAGATCGGATCACTAGGCACATCGAAAGGCAATCGTGTTATCACTAACACTTGCAAGGCATCTCCTCTGAGGTCTATCCCTTCCCAGAATGATGAAGTTCCCAGAAGCACTGTTTCAGGATGTTTCTTCATCCTCTCAATCAATTGCCTTGGAGTTCCTGACATGCCCTGAGCCAGTATGTCCAAATAATCTCCAGAATATTTATCTTTAAGTAACTGGAATACTGTCTTCAAAGAGGAGTATGACGTGAATAATGCAATGGTGCGGCCGCCTGCAGCCATGGCAGCTTGATATATATTTTTTGCAACCATTTCCTCATAATAGGGTTCCCTCGGATCCGGGATATCTGTTGGCATCACTACAGTTGCCAAATCCTCATAAAGGAAGGGAGACCCTAACAGCAACTGGTACTCTGGATTTATTCCTAACCTCTGGTTGATATGCTGAAAAGAGCCATCTGTGCTCAAGGTGGCGCTAGTTATTACCACGGAAAAATTTTGTTCAAACAGCTGATCTTTTAGTTGGTCGCCAACCTCGATAGGTGCTCCCGACAAAGTGGAATAATCAGGGTTATGATCGAGTGATATCCAATAAACATAATTTTGTGCCCGCTCAAAAAGAAAATGCTGAATAAAATTATTTACCTCAACAATGGAATTTTGAGTATTCTGGATATCTCCCAAAATCTCGACGACGCTACGATGGTTTTCATATTTTTCCAAGATTCTGTTCGCAGCAATCAACCCTTTGGATATAGAGGACACCTGTTCTTCAATATCTCTTCCCAACGAACACAGATCGTCCCACAATGCTGGCTCCTCGCCAATCTTGATTCGGTATTTATCCGATTGTAAGAAAGATGATTTATGTGCAGTTGATTGCTTCATGATTTCCGTGGCCGAGGAAAAAAGAATATTGAAACTATCCTGCAAACTTTTTAGTGATAAGGCCACTGTTTCACTTGAGTTTGATAATCCTCTTACATCCTCCGTATTCATTTTCAGTGGTGTAAATAAGGTGTTTATATTTGAGAATATCGAATCTCGGCCTCTCAGTGATGAAAGGGTTTCACCGGCAAGACCGTGGGAAACTTGAAACCCAAACGCCTGAGTCGCTTGATCCTCAAGATGATGGGCTTCATCTATCACCAAAGCCCCGAATTCTGGGAGTAGGGACCTAGCAGATTTAAGATCCGCCATAAGAAGGGAGTGATTTACGACAACTAAATCTGAAGTACTTGCTTCTTCTCGAGCCTGTTTTAAAAAACATTTCCCGTTGTACCCTCCACACATAAAGGCACCTTCAGCGTTCAACCTTGACCAAAGGAACCTGTGTTGGGTTCTAGATAAATTTAATTCCGCCTGATCTCCTGTTAAAGTTGTATCCAACCAAACTAGAATTTTCGATATTAAAATAGTTTCAGTTTTGTCCAGTTGTTCTCTTGAGGCGAAGTGGCGGAATTTTTTAAGGCATAGGTAATTTCGCCTACCCTTTAATACAGAATATCTAACATCACTATTCGCATCAGATTTATGAGCTGCCTTCACTACCCAAGCCGCAATCGGTAGATCTTCTTCCATCAATTGATCTTGCAGGTTTATTGTATTGGTCGAAATCACCACCCGCTTATCGTTATCTTTTGCGTACTGGATTGCAGGGATCAAATACGCCATAGATTTGCCGACTCCTGTTCCTGCTTCTATGACCGAAGTGCTGTTATTTTCAATCGTCTCTTTTACCATTACCGCCATATCCAGTTGCTCTTGCCGCTCCTCGAAAGCAGTCAAAGAGTAGGCTAGAGCACCATGGTCGGAGAAAATCTCTTGTAAATCAGCAGAAAAGTTTTGATCTTTTCTTTGAACTTCGGTTTGGGATTCTGTCGAAGGATCTACCTCGGGGGAGAGAGTATTTTCATTAGTTTTCTCAGACAATAACCTTTCAGACAACAATGCTTGCAAAACAGGAAGGCTTTCCCATGATCCCTTTGTTGCCATGTTGTTGATTTGCACAAAAGTTTGCAGTTTCAAACTTTTTATTGCTGTGACTAAATTAATGAAAAGATTCATTGTGTTTTCACAATCTGCCATGGCTCTATGGGCATTTGAGATGTCCAAATCCAAAAACAAACTAAGTCCAGTTAGACTGTAATCTAATTGGGTGGGGTGAATAACATAAGATAAATCCAGAGTGTCGAATATGGTACCTCCAAAATTAAATCCAAATTCCCTCAGGAACCCAACATCAAACCCAACGTTATGTCCGATCAATATCGAGTCTCCGATAAATTCTTCCAAATTGGGGATGATCGAATTGAATTCAGGGGCTACTAGAACGTCCTTGTCAAAAATACCGGTGAGGTCACTTATAAAGGGAGGTATTTTTCTTACAGGGTTCACAAAAGATTGATAAGTTTCCGATATTCCGTCTAAATCAAATTTAATGACCGCTATTTCAATGATTGCGTCGGTACGTTTGTCCAAACCGGTAGTTTCAAGATCTATTACACAATAATTATTTTTGATTTGATCGCTATTTTGAGTGAGTTGTGTCATGTTATTTGTACTACGCTACTATAATCCTATGTTATCAATGTAAAAAGTTTCTGTCGTATATCATGTATGTGAGAAAGAAATAGGTTTAGGTACCGGTATATGAGCAACAAAAAAGATCAAAATGAAGTTATTAAACAACTATCAGATAAGGTAGGAGATTTTACCGTCTCCTTGCATTATGACCGACGGTTGTACAAACAGGACATAAAAGGCTCTATTGTTCATGCCTCTATGCTCTGCAATCAGAAAATAATAACTTTGCCTGATAGGGATGCTATCCTGACCGGATTATTAGAAATAGAATCGGAAATTGAGACTGGCATTTTTGCCTGGAGGCCAGAATTAGAAGATATTCACATGAATATTGAAAGCCGATTGCATGAAAAAATAGGTTCCGTGGCCGGTAAACTTCATACTGCCCGTTCCAGAAATGATCAAGTTTCTTTAGATATGCGAATGTATGTTAGAGATTCGATAAATATCGTGATAGAACAACTTACAGGCCTCCAACGCGTTTTATTGGATCTTGCATCGCAATACAACAATGTAATCATTCCTGGCTACACCCACTTGCAAAAAGCACAGCCTGTGCTTTTTGCCCATCATCTATTGGCGTATTTTGAAATGCTCACAAGGGATAAAACAAGATTTAACGAGGCTTACCAAAGAACTGATGTTTTACCGCTGGGTAGCGGAGCTTTGGCTGGACTTCCATATGATTTGGACCGTTCTTACGTTGCCAGAGAGTTAGGGTTCTCTGAGATTTCTGAAAATAGTATGGATGCGGTTTCAGACAGGGATTTCGTAATTGATTATTTATCCGCAGCATCGATATGTATGATGCATATTTCTAGGTTCTCTGAAGATTTAATTCTTTGGACAACAGAGGAGTTTTCACTTATTAAATTACCAGCGGAATACACTACCGGGAGCAGCATTATGCCACAAAAAAGGAACCCTGATTTTGCTGAGATTTCAAGAGGTAAAACCGGAAGAGTGTACGGTAACTTAATTTCTATGCTGACAATCTTGAAAGGCTTACCAATGACTTACAATCGAGATTTGCAAGAAGATAAAGAAGGATTTTTCGACAGTCATGATACTTTAACATCAGTCTTGGAAGTTTTTGTCGGAATGCTACCTGGTATATATGTAAATTCAGAAAAGGCTCGACAGTCTGCTGAAGGCGGGATGGTTCTAGCAACTGACCTCGCCGATTATCTAGTAATTAAAGGAGTTCCATTTCGAGAAGCCCATGGAATAATTAGTGAGTTATCCGACTACGCTTCCATTAACCATAAAATGTTCAGTGAGATTTCTTTGGAAAAGTATAGAGATTTTTCTATGTTATTTGACGAAGACGTCTACGAAATCAGCGTAGAATCTTCGATTAGTGCCCGAAACACTACGGGCGGTACATCCTTCAAAATGGTGCAGCAAGCTATCGAAGCCGGCTATCGAAAACTGTCAGGATAGCATGACTGAATTTAAGCTGCATCCATCCATACTATCCGCCGATTTTTCTCAGCTGGAAAGGCAAATTCACGAGGCCGAAACTTGCGGGGCTGACGGCATTCATATCGATGTTATGGACGGGCATTTTGTCCCTTCAATCACATTTGGGACCCCCATCATAAAAGCTATAAGAAGTTTATCCCGTTTACCATTAGATATACACATGATGACCACACATCCTGAAAATCATTTTTCTGAATTTGCGACTGCGGGAGCTGATTCGATTACAGTGCATTACGAGGCATGTCCGACATTGAAGGACACATTAGTAGAGCTAGACAAATTTGATGTTAGGAAATGTGTAGCGTTAAATCCTAGAACCCCTATTGAAAAGATTTTCGAAATTATTCACATGGTGGACCAAATATTAATAATGTCAGTAGAACCAGGTGCGGGGGGGCAGAAATTCATACCAGAAAGCCTAATGAAAATTCAAACCCTGTCTAAGGAAATAGAATCTCAAGGACTCTCCATACCTATACAGGTAGATGGTGGGATAAATCCAGACACTGCTTTGGGGGCAGTGAGGAGTGGAGCAAATATATTAGTAGCGGGCAGCTCGGTTTTTAATGATAAATTTTCCATATGTGATGGCATATCTAAACTGAGAAATTCGTCATTATGAACGTTTTGGGGATAGAAACCTCGTGTGATGACACAGCGGCGGCGGTGATAACGGATGGCACATCAATTCGGTCAAACATCGTGGCATCCCAGTCGAACATGCATCAAAAGTATGGGGGCATCATCCCTGAAATAGCCTCAAGAGAACATTTCACATCCCTTATTCCAGTTGTCAATGAAGCTTTAAATAAAGCTAAAATGACTCACAGGGATATTGATGCAATTGCCGTCACATATGGCCCAGGCTTAGCGGGCTCTCTTCTGATAGGTGTGAACTCAGCAAAGGGTTTATCGATGTCTTGGGACAAGCCATTGATAGGAATAAACCACCTAGAAGGGCATATTTATTCAGCCTGGTTAGAAGACTTGGAACCGGATTCCAAGGCAGGGTTTCCCATAGTTTGCCTAATAGCATCTGGAGGTCATACCGACCTAATATTAATGAAGGATCACTTAGAATATGAATTGCTAGGTAAGACCCGGGATGATGCTGCAGGAGAAGCCTTTGATAAAGCTGCCAAAGTGCTTGGGTTAGGTTTCCCTGGGGGGCCTGAAATTCAAAAAATGTCTGAGAAGGCTAAAGATGATATAGACCCCTTGCCCAGACCCCAAATAAAGGATTCTTTGGATTTCAGTTTTAGTGGTCTTAAAACAGCGTTGGTAAGGCGGGCTAAGTCTGAAGGATTTTATCCCGTTGTTGACAACCAAGGTCCAAGTGTTTACCAAACAACAGAGTATTCCTTTGCTTTTCAAGAAGCTATTGTTGATTGCCTAATAAGGAATACCAAACAAGCAGTTCTTGCAAGCAATAGTAAGGCAGTCATTCTTGGCGGTGGTGTCGCCGCCAATAGTCGCTTAAGAAAAAGAATGAACGAGGTTATAGACATACCGGTCTTTGCACCACGTTCTCCACTTTGTACAGACAACGGAGCTATGATAGGAGCTGCCGCATTCTTTAACCTCAAGAATGGGTTCCCGCTACAGCTGGACATGGATGCTGTTCCAAACTTGAGAATAGGAATTACCGCGGAATAAAAACCTTATTTACACCGGGGTTTATAGAATTATCAGTGTTTATATATTCCAGTACTGTACCCATCAAATCTCTCAATTCATGGTCGGCTAAATCTTTCTCGAGGGGAAATCTTGCCGAAAATCCGTTAGATTGGATTACAAGGCGCGGCTGATTCTCTTGGGAATAATGATCAAACAAGAGAAAAGCTCCCATTAAAGTGAATATAAACAATGCTATTATTTTTATAAGAAGCCCATCTAAGGCAGCCATAGATATGAAGATTAAAACCACGAGCATTGCGAGCCAAACAAAAGTGAATTTTGATTGTCTAGTAATGGATTCAACGTAAACAGATTCTACAGAATCATATTTTATAAACCCTTCCCTTTTCCCATCTTTCCCAGCGATGGTATACGAAAGGCCGTTTTCTAACGGGTATATCTGGTGAGTTTCCTGTGTATGCACGGCAAAAGGTTCCATATATATGACGGTACCTCTTTCTGATATATTAATCGATATATTTTCAAAGGCATTATAAATGGAAAGACCCACATCAAAACCTATCGGTCATCATTATCTCGAATTAGACACTCCAGCCTTAGTGGTAAATAGCACACTCCTAAAGTCCAATATAGAGGATGCGAAATCCCACCTACAGGGTACATTCTGCAAACTCATTCCCAATGTGGGCACACACGGAACAGCAGAAATTGCCCGATACCAAACGAATTCTGATCACGAAGCTCCGATATTTGTCGATACACTTCAGCAGGCGCATTCTTTTGCAAATAATGGTTTTAGGAATATAATCATTGAAACCCCTCCCGTTGGTGCAGGCAAAGTGGAATCTTTGCACCGACTGGCTAACACAGTTCAAGTTACCGTATCTATTTCCAATTTAGCTCATCTAAACCCATAAAACACTATTGGAGCTTGTAAAACTACTGGAGGAGCGTTTTGAAATTGATTGGAAAGGCTTAATTACCGTCTCTACAGAAAGTGACAGTTTAGAAGAGTCTTTCAAGGGAATCTTATCTGCTGAATCCTTTCTTCGAGCCCATTCCTTCATCTCAAATGAATTGTTGATAAACACATCAAATCAGTCATTGTCAAAAGCTCATACCAACCTTCCGTCACAGGTAACTGGTTTGATATCTGGAAATTATCCCT